>CAZFPN010000098.1:0-3847 GCA_964521015.1 uncultured Rickettsiales bacterium
CGAACAGCTTGTTGCAAACAATTTACTGCTTTGGGAAAGGGAAAACATCTATTAAGCTTTGGTTTTAAGCGGTGAAGAATTGGTGGGATTTCAGTGGGATTTCGGCGCGAAAATAAAAATTGATATTTTCAAAAAAACACTTGACAAAAAAAATTTCTCTCTTTAGTTAAACTTATTAATTTATTTTTCATTCGTGGGGTTTTTATATTTTATTAAAGATATTTTCGCCTCTTTGGGGCTGGTGGTTTTGCCTTTGTTTTTGGCACTTTCTATAGTCTGCATAATCACGATTGAAAGAATTATTTTCTATTTTTTCATTTTTCGCTTCAAAAAAGTGGCGACTATGCTTGAAGATGTCATTTCTAAACACAAAATGTTTCCAAAAGCATTTCGGGAAGACTTAATTGATTTAGAGCTGGAACATATCTACAAAACACTTGATTTTGGCTTGAATTTCTTGAAGTTTATTGCAGGGCTTGCAACGATGCTTGGTCTGCTTGGCACTGTTCTTGGAATGATTGATGTCTTTTCTGCTATCTCAACCATCAAAACGGCGGTTAGCCCTGCGGTAATTTCTGTTGGAATTAAAAAAGCGATGTTCACAACCGCATATGGCTTGATTATTGGGATTTTCGCCCTTTTTATTCAATATGTTTTTGAAAGCTTGAAGGAAAAAACCTTTATGAAAGTGGAAGAATATGCCACGATGATGAATATCAATGCGGAACAGGAAAGGTTGACAAAGCTTTCTAAAGTGAACTAAAATTGAACTTGACTTGAGGGGAAAAATTGGTTATAATTGTTTTTAACAATTTAACTTTTTATGCCAACTAATGAAGAATTGCAAGAACTGGAAGGTCTTTTAAGAAATGGTGAAGAAAAATTGCCAAAAGAGGCTTACACCAAAGCAAATTTGAATGAGGCAAAAATTGAACTTGAGCAAAACCCTAATTTTAAAAGGTTTTATGAAGTGCTTTCTAGCTTTGATTTACACTTAATTCACCAAACATACAGCTTGAAAAAAATTGCTGAAGAAAAAGTTATTAAGTCTGTCAAACTGCTAAACAAAAACGAGCGAACTTTTAATAGCGATGTTAAACTTTTTAACAATCACGGCTTCGTTTTTAGCTCCCTTTGTTTTGTGAAAGAAAAGGAAAAGGATGTTGTGTTAAATTTCCTGAAAAATCTTGATTTGGAAGGCGATTATATAATAAAAAAACTTAGTGAGGAAGACTTGGCGAAATCTGTATTTAATGCGAAAGATTGTCTTAACAAAAAACTTGATACGAACAACTTGGCGAATTATCAAAAACGGATGATTTTCACAGATGATGCAAAAGATTGGAAATTGGGGGTTTCTTACCTGCTTTTTCGTGAAGAGGTAAAGAACATAATGTATGATGCTTTTGGAAAAGTGGAAAAAAATTTTAGGAAAATTGCAAAAAACGAAAAAAAGCCTTCGCAAGGTTCAAGCCTTAAAAAGCTGAAGAAAGCTGTTGACGAAAGCCCAGAAATGACTTTAAAAGTGCAAGAAAAGACAAAAGAAATGATTGAAAAAATTGAAAAAGACGAAATTTATGCACCAATTTACGGCACGGAAAACTTGCTTGAAAAAGTGAGGCACACCTATCAATCTGAATTTTTGATGCCCTGTCAAATTTCTTTAAACAACCTTGAAACAAAAGAAATAAAGGATAGTTCTCGCCTTTGTTTTGAAAGTGAAAAAGTTGAAAAAAGGCACGAAAATGGAACACAATTGGAATTGGAAAAAAAATCTAAATTTTTGCTTGAAAAATAAATTTTATCGTATTACAATTCTTAAAAATAGAAAAGAAAATGCCAAAAAGAAGTGATATAAAGAAGATTTTAATAATCGGTGCTGGGCCAATTGTCATCGGTCAAGCATGCGAATTTGACTATTCTGGAACGCAAGGAATTAAAGCGTTGAAGGAAGAAGGCTATGGTGTTGTGTTAATCAATTCCAACCCTGCCACGATAATGACTGATTCTTCCCTTGCTGATGCCGTTTATATAGAACCTATCACCCCTGAATTTGTTGAAAAAATCATCATTAAAGAAAAGCCGGATGCTCTTCTGCCGACTCTTGGCGGGCAAACTGCTTTAAACACTGCTTTAAAACTGGAAGAAATGGGAATTTTGGAAAAATACAAGGTTTCGTTAATCGGTGTTTCCGTGAATGCCATCAAAAAGGCTGAAGATAGGGGGCTTTTCAAGGAAGCGATGGAAAGAATTGGTCTTAAATGCCCTGCTAGCATCATCGTTTCCACCTTTGAAAAAGGCTTTGATAACCTGCTTTATCACATCGCAAAAAAGGCCACTCAAGAGGAATTTAATGCGGAAGAATTAATCGGAATTTTGCCTCTTTTGGAAGGGGAATTTGCTGATATTTTGCAGTTTTACATTGAAAACGAAAAAAACGAATTTTACTTTAAAGAGGAAGTCCAAAGGCTTGAAGCGAAGCACGGAACTTGCATTCCACTGCCTGTTATCATCCGCCCTTCCCTAACTCTTGGTGGCACTGGAGGGGGTGTTGCCGAGACAATTTTTGAGTATGTCCGCCTGCTGAAATCAGGGCTGGAAGCCTCGCCAATTCATCAAATTCAAATTGATAAATCAATCATCGGCTGGAAGGAATTTGAGATGGAAGTCGTGCGGGATAAAAAAGATAATGCAATAATCGTCTGTTCCATTGAAAATATAGACCCTATGGGCGTTCACACGGGGGATAGCATAACCATCGCCCCTGCCATCACATTGACTGATAAAGAATATCAAAAAATGAGGGATTATTCCATCGCCGTTCTTCGTGAAATTGGGGTGGAAACTGGGGGAAGCAACGTGCAATTCGCCGTGAACCCACAGGACGGAGAAATTCTCGTGATAGAAATGAACCCTCGTGTTTCGCGTTCTTCGGCGCTGGCATCAAAGGCAACTGGCTTTCCCATCGCAAAAATCGCCGCTAAACTCGCAGTTGGATACACCCTTGACGAGCTAAAAAATGATATAGCAAGTAGCATTCCAAAAGACTTCAACTACCTTGAATATAAAGCGGTTTTGGAAGGTCGGGCAAAAAATGCGAAAATTCAGGAATACATAGCAAATTCTGGGCAAACCCCTTTTGAATTAAGGCAAAAAGCACTGCCTGCCTCTTTTGAGCCAACGCTTGATTATGTGGTTGTGAAAATTCCAAAATTCAACTTTGAAAAATTCAATACTTTAAAGCCTGAACTTGGCACACAGATGCAGTCTGTCGGGGAGGTAATGGCAATGGGAAGAAGCTTTGAGGAAGCCTTTTTGAAGGCAATTTCTGGCATGGAAGAAGAACTGCCAAAACTTGAAGGGCTTGGGCTGGAAGAAATCAAAAATTACCTAAAAGGGCGGTTTCCAAAGCGAATTTATTACATTTTTGAAGCCTTTAGAAGGGGTGTGAAGATGGACGAAATTGCAAGCTTGACATCTTTTGACCCTTGGTTTTTAAGCCGTTTTGAAGCGATTATAAGTCTTGAAAAAGAAATTTCGCAAACAAAAATTCCTCAAGAACTGCTTTCAAAATTGAACGAATTTGCGGGCAGAAAAATGGAAACACAGGCAGAGGTAAGGCAAGAAATGGCAAAAGAAAAGCCACTTTTTGAGGCACTTGCGAAGGTCATCACCCCTGAATTGATTTTGAAATGGAAGCAAAATGGCTTTAGGGACGGCAAAATCCGTGAATTGTTGGGAGTTAAGGCTGGGCTTGCTGGCGTTCACTTGTTTAAAGAATACAGAAAAAGCCTTGGAATTTTACCTGTTTTTAAAAAAATTGATAGCTGTGGGGGGGAATTTCCTT
>CAZFPN010000099.1:0-3800 GCA_964521015.1 uncultured Rickettsiales bacterium
ATTTAAAAATAAGCAATACAGCACTATTGCAATATATATTTATTTTTTCTATGAAGAATATAGGGAATTTGACCTTACAACCTTTGGCTTTCCTGTTTTTTTAAAACCTGATGAAAACGGAATTGTCAATGAATTTGGCTTAACATATGGTCATGTTTTTAAAAAAGAATCGCAAGATTTAAATGTTCTTTTTCTTAGAAGTTACAGAAATTTAACATTTTATCACACAATGCTTTTAAAGCCAGAAGGTGAATTTTTTGGGATTGGCTTTGGATATGGGCTTGAATATCAAAGGGCAAAATTTTACACAAATTATCAAAATCGTTATACAACTTCATCTTGCTCTATACCTTTTATAAGCTCCTGCCCATCATATGCTGTTAAACCTATCACGACCGTAGAGAGTTATAGAAAATCAAGAATCAGCGAATATCTTAACCCATTTGTGAATTTTAGAATTGAAATTGGAAGAGAGTTTGCACTTTTTACAGATTTTCAATATTCCTTTCACCCAAAGGCAACAAAAAGAAGTTTAAACATTGGCTTTAGAATGCAATTTAAGTGATATGTTATTTTTTTTGTTTTTCTTATTATCAGTTTTCACATTTGCATTAGGAAGCAACATTGATTTTGGTGCATCTGCCTCATTCGGCAAAACAAATTTTCATATTAGTGAAATTAATTTTGAAAATAAATCCAACTACTTCATTTTTGGTGGAAATTTAAGAACGAAGAAAAATGAGGAAGATTTCATTCAAGAGTTTAGCCTTAAAATAGGCTCCGCTCAACATGATTACAACACAACTAAATCACAAAAACTTTCACAATATGTAAATTTAAACCTCAATCATATTATGTTTATAGCCCCAAAGGATGAATTTTTTTCTATGGGTTTTGGTTATGGAATGGAATATTATTACCTAAAATTCAAAACAGAAGTGCCTTATACTTACACATCTGGTTGCACGAACACAAGACCTTGCAGTTATTTTAATTCTAGGAAAATAGTGTTTTTTAATAAAAATTATTTCGCTCCTTTTATAAATTTGAGGGTTGAAGTTGGCGTCCCTGAAGCTGGTTTTTTTCTTGATTTCCAACAAAATTTCGCTTCAAAAATTAGGAAGAAAGATTTAACCTTTGGGTTTAGAGTGAATTTATAAAAACCTGTTGATTTTTAAATTTTCTTCTTTTATCATTTAGAAAAGGAATTTTATAGATATGTTTTCAAAGCCAAATCGCAAATTTAAAATAGAAGGGCACACTCACGAAAGGGTATTATTTAAGAATGCCCATTTGATTGATTCGCATTCTAATCTTGAACTCAAAAACGCTTTTCTTATAACATCTTGCGATTTAATTGAAGATTTTGGTGAAATGCCGGAAGAAGGCTTTGACGAAAAGGCTTTTAAAAATGTGATTAACTGCAAAGGAATGCTTCTTTCCGCTGGTCTGCTTGATATTCAAGTCCACTTTAGAGACCCCGGACAAACACACAAAGAAGACATCACTTCTGGCAGTAAATCGGCAGTTAAGGGCGGAATTACAACTGTTGTTTGCCAACCGAACACATCGCCAACCCTTGATGGAACGATGGTTTTAGATTATCTTCATTACAAAGCGCAAAATGAGGCATATTGCAATGTTTTTGCTTACGCATCTTTCACAAAAGGTTTAAAAGGAGAAGAGATGACGGATATGATTGCTTTGGCAAAACACCCGATAGTTGTTGGGTTTACAGATGATGGTCTTCCACTTATGAATACATTTTTAATGAGAAAGGCATTTGAAAATTCAAAGGCGACTGGCAAGGTTTTGGCGCAGCATGCTGAAGATATTTTACTCACAAACAAGGGTTGCATTAACGAAGGAGAAGTTTCCGCAAAACTTGGGGTAAAAGGCATTCACAACCTTACGGAAAGCCTTATAGTTGAGCGAGATATTCAATTATGTAAGGCATTCGGCGGGAAATATCATGTTCTTCATATTTCAACAAGCCAATCTGTTGATGCAGTGAAAATTGCAAAAATGGAAGGCTTGAATGTTACTTGCGAGGCATCTCCTCATCATCTTTTACTTGATGAAACTGAAGTTTTAAAATGGGGTACGAATGCGAAAATGAACCCCCCGCTTAGGTCAAAAAAAGATGTTGAAGCTCTGCAAAGAGCCTTATTTGACGGCACGATTGATGTAATTGCAACAGACCATGCCCCTCACGACATTGCATCAAAAGAAAAGCCAATTGAAGAGGCAACTTTTGGCATAGTTGGTGTGGAAACGATGCTTGCACTTGCTTTAAGCTTTTATCACGAAGGGAAAATTAGCCTATTGGATATTTTCGCAAAAATGACATCAAACCCTGCGAAAATTCTAGGAATTGATAGAGGTGTAATTGCAAAAGGCAAGACGGCAGATTTAACAATCACAGACTTAAACGAAGAGTGGGTGATTAAAACGAACGATTTTGAAAGCAAATCTAAGAACAGCCCTTTTGATGGAAGGAAAGTCAAAGGAAGGACAAAACTTACAATGCTTGCAGGCGAAATTGTTTTTAAAACTATTTAATTTTTTATGACAGATAATATAACAGAAAAAAAAGAAACAAAGGTGGAAAATAAGGTGGAAAATAAGCCAAAAATCAGCAAACCTTTGGTAAAACCTACCATCCCTACAAATAATTTTAAAGGACCTTCAAATTTCAAATCTTCTTTTAAGCCAACAATGAGGAAGACGCAAGGGAAGAGGGGTTCTTAATTAAAGGAAATTCAAAGGAAAATTTCATTTATTAACATTTTTGCTAAATCGCTTTTTTTGCACGAAAATGGCAAGGTTTTTTCTTTTTCAATAATGAAGCCTCTTGTTTCTTCCATTTCAAAACACAGACTGTTTGCAACGATAAAATCGCAGTTTTTCTTTTTCAATTTCAATGTTCCATTTTTGATTAAATTTTGCTCTTCTTCGGCTGCAAAACCGATGACTTTTCTAGGGCGGTTTTTCCTTAAATTGCCAATTTTTTCAAGTATATCTGGGTTTTTTTCAAGCTCTAAAACTGGGGTTGTGTCTTTTTTGATTTTCCCTTTTACTGCATTTTTGACTCTAAAATCAGCAACGGCCGCAACTGCGAAAAAGCCATCTATCTTCTTGTTTTCAAAGGCGGAAAGTGTAGCTTCAAGCATTTCAATGGCAGAATTAACTTTCACGATAGAAAGTTTTTCGTATTGCAATTTGAATGGATAGCTCGTTTTTCCTTCAATTAAAAGCACTTCTCCACCTCTTTCCAAAATTTCTTTTGTGATTAATGCCCCTTGAAGACCTGACGAAAAATTGGAAATATACCTGACATCATCAATTTTTTCAATCGTTCCTCCGTTTGTTATCACGAATTTAAGACCTTCAAGGCTTTTCTTGTGGGCGAAAAAACCAAAGACCTTTTCGGCGATTTCTTGCACGGAAGGCAACTTCCCAAAGCCTTCTTCAGCACAAAGTAGCTTACCGCTTGTTGGCTCTAAAAATTCAAAACCTCTTGATTTCAGCTTTGCGATGCTTTCAACCACGGCTTCGTTTTGCCACATTGCAACATTCATAGCGGGACAAATCAAAACAGGGGTAGAGCTTCGTTTTGCAAGCATTATGTCAAGGGCAAGTTCCCCCCCTATACCGCAGGCGATTTTGTTGATAAAGCTTGCGGATGCAGGGCAAACTAAAATTAAATCGGCATTTCGTGAAAGAAAAATGTGTTCCATTTTGTATGTATCTTTTGTGATGACCTCATTCCCTGAAAGAGCGGAGGCGGAAAGCGGAGT
>CAZFPN010000100.1:0-2644 GCA_964521015.1 uncultured Rickettsiales bacterium
TAAAATGTTTGAAGCGAATCTGGAAAGTCCTTATTTAACTCAAAATTATGAAGTTTATCGTATCTAGAATATTTTGCTAACCAGTTTTCTAAAATATCTTCTATTGCATTTTTTATGCAAAATTGTGCCATATTTTTAATTTTAGCTGGCTCTATGTAGATTTGGTTAGTGTTTAAGCCAATCATATCGTATTTAATTATTGCATTTATGAAAATATTCAACTACCTAGAAAATAAGATAAATATATTATTATCTTGTGTTGAATTTTCCTTCAAGGATGTCTTCTATTGCGTATTTTTCAAATTTTTCGGGGGTTAGAATGTTGATTAGGCAGTCTCCTAAATCTATTATGCACCATTCTCTTTCGCCGTTGCCATCAACTTTTATTGTTGAAACAAAAAGCTTTTCTTCCTTTATTTTCTTCATAATTTGCATCGCAACAGCATCAATTTGTTTTGGGGAATTTGAAACTAAAATCATAGCAAAGGGAGTCACATAACTTTCGGATTTTGCGAATAAAATCTTTTCCAGTTTTTCTTGTAAAATTGATTTTATGGCAACATTCAATTGGCTTGAAATTCCTTGAATATCAAAGGTTTGCTGATTTGTTAAGTCTGTTATCATTTTGTTATAATTTGTGATATATTTTGCATCGCTGGGGCAAGTTCCTTCATTTCAAAGCCCTTCCCTTTTTTGCTTTCAAAGTAAGCCGTCACCAAAAGTAAAGACTTATGAACGACCGATTTTTTAATTTCTTGCACTTGAACGGAGGTGAAAATTTTCATTTTTTCTTCAATGTATCTTTCTTTAAAGTTCAAATAAGATGTAATTTCAGCTTTAGATTCTTCTTCAATTCGGTTTGCTTCTGCGATTGCGGAATTGATGATTTTTTGGCAAATATCTTTAATTTCTGTGGTTTTTGCTTGAAACTGGTGAAGTTCGTCTGTTGATTTTTGTCTTTTTTCTTCGGCGGTTTCAATTGTTTCCACAATTGAGGTTTTATACTTCAAAATAGCTGATGAAATCAAATTTTTCACCACCTTAAAAACTAAAGTGAAGAATATCAAAAATGCGACCAAAAGCCAAAAACTTGCGTCAAATTTTGCCATAAAAACAAATAATAAATCAGTGCTGTTGATGGGACTTGAACCCACGACCTCTTCCTTACCAAGGAAGTGCTCTACCAGCTGAGCTACAACAACTTTGATACTTACATAAAAGCAATTTTTTGATTTGTCAAGAGATAAAGTTGATTTTTTCTTGATATTTTTTCTTGACAAGTTAAAATTTCCGTTTCAATGTAAATTATTATGTGTATTATATTTTTTTAAATGAATAATAAAAAATTGCCTAGAACTAACAACGAAATTTTGGATAGAGACAACCCTCAATTTCAAGTTAGATTGCTTGATGAAAATGGTGAAATGCTTGGTGTTTTTACCGCAAAAGAGGCACTTAAAATGGCTTATCATAGAAGCCTTGATTTGATTGAAATTTCCCCGAATGCAAGCCCTCCTGTCTGCAAAATTGGGGATTTTGGAAGAATTAAATACGAAATGCAAAAAAAACTTTCGGAGGAAAGGAAAAAGAACAAAATTCACGATGTCAAAGAGGTCAAATTCACGATAAACATTGGCACACACGATTACGATGTGAAGATGTCCCACATTAAGGAATTCGTTGAAAATGGGCATTCGGTGAAGATATCCTGCATGATTAGAGGGCGAGATAGGACATATGGGAAAGATAGACTAGCTCCGCTTTTTGAAAAAATCACCTCGGAACTTGGCGAAATTGCGATGGTTTCAGGGAAAGTTGAAATAAGGGATAACGGCGGAGATTTCACAATAATTCCAAAGGTAAAAAAATGACGACTTCAAAGCTTACAGAACTGCAAAAAAAGGTAGTTTTTGAGTGTGCGACAGAGCCACCTTTCCAAAACGAATATTGGAATGAAAAAAGAGAGGGCATTTATGTTGATGTGCTGTTTAATAAGCCGATTTTTGCTTCTATTCATAAGTTTGATTTTGGCACTGGTTGGCCGAGTTTTTACGAAAGCATAGCCCCAGAAGAGCTTGAAGAAAAAGAAGATTTATCGCATTTTATGGTGCGAACTGAGGTGCGAACGAAAACAGGGCTTCATCTTGGGCATATTTTTGAAGACGGACCTTTTGGGAAAAGATACTGCCTGAATTCCGCTTCAATTCGGTTTATCGCAAAGGAAAATTTGTTTGCCGAAGGTTTTGGAGATTTGTTAAAACTTTTTTCAAAAAATGAGACAATCGCCCTTGCGGGAGGCTGTTTTTGGGGTATGGAAAAGATGATTAACATGCTTGATGGAGTTGTGAAAACGCGAGTTGGGTATTGCGGAGGATTTTCCCAAAACCCTTCATACAAAGAGGTTTCCACGGGAAAAACAGGACATGCGGAAAGTGTGGAAGTGAGTTTTAATCCGAACGATTTGACGCTTGAAAATTTGCTAAAATATTTTTTTCAAATTCACGACCCGACAACAAAAGATAGACAAGGCAATGATGTCGGAAGTCAGTATCGTTCTGGGATTTTTTGCTATACCGAAAATCAGCTTTCTGTTGCAGAAAATATCAAAACGATAGCGCAAATTTCTGGGGCATTTAAAGAGGAA
>CAZFPN010000100.1:2664-3796 GCA_964521015.1 uncultured Rickettsiales bacterium
TAGCGATAATTTCAGTGTTTTGGCAGGCGGAAGAAGAGCATCAAAAATATTTACAGAAAAACCCTAGTGGATATAACTGCCATTTTTTTAGAAAAGACAAGGTTTTTTAATCTTTTTTGCCCTTTTTTGTTAATTTTGGCTTGACTTGTGTGTGTAGATGCGTACGACTGGCGTCGTAACCACACTACACCCTCTTCGTCTTCGCCGAAAATTTCCTAAAAAATTGCTAAAAAAGATATGTCGTGCTTTGTTTGTTTTATTTGTGAAAAGTTTGTGAATTTGTGAAAATTCCTATCAAAAGTCCCATATTATAAAATTGACTCACGAGTTCAAGCTTGCCTTTGCGGTCATTCGTATTTTTAATGTCATTTGCAATTTGATGCATAAAGGCGGTGAATTTTGAAATGTTGATGTTGCTTAAAATCGCTTCCTGTGCAAGTGGCGGAAGGGCTTGCCAAGTTAAAGGCTTTTCTTTGATTTCGTTCAAGAATTCAATGTTTTTTTCAAGCACTCCGTTGAATTTTTTTATCGCCATTTTGGCAGTTTCAATCAAGTGAGATGTGAAGGAAAGTGGTTTTCTGTAATGCGTGTTAAGCAAGGCAAAGCGAATTTCCGCCCCTGTGAAACCTTGAGTTTTTAAGTCCAACACTGTTTTAAAATTGCCGAGTGATTTGCTCATCTTTTCGCCGTCCACGGTTAAAAAGCCGTTATGCACCCAGTATCTTGCAAAATTTTCGCCAAAGGCACATTCACTTTGGGCAATTTCGTTTTCGTGATGAGGGAATTGTAAATCAGCTCCGCCTCCGTGAATATCAAAATCGTTACCTAGTAAAGCAGAACTCATTGCCGAACATTCAATGTGCCAGCCTGGTCTTCCAAAGCCAAATTCGGAATTCCAACCAACTTCGCCTTCTTGTGCCCTTTTCCAAAGGACAAAGTCGTTTTCGTTATGTTTTGCAACCGAAACAGCGATGCGAGAGCCAGATGCAAGTTCTTCCAATTTTCTATTTGAAAGCTTGCCATAGCCTTCAAATGAATTAACAGAAAACATTACATCTCCATTTGAGGCAAGATAGGCATGATTTTTTGCAACCAAAATTTTTATTATATCAAGCATTTTTGGGATAAAATC
>CAZFPN010000101.1:0-3726 GCA_964521015.1 uncultured Rickettsiales bacterium
GTAATCAAGATAGTTAATGTTAATATCTCTAAAACTAACAAAGAGTGGCGTAATCCAAAAAATAGGGAAGAAATATTACATGAGATGGATTTTTATATTAATATTGATTTAATATGTGAAAATTATATAGATAAAACAATTGAGATATATACAAAAAAAATTATATTTAATGAATTCATTTTAGAAAATAAAGAAAAACAAAATATTCCGAATTATGGGAGAGGTATAAAATTGATTATATTTAAAAATTATCCAAAAAAGCTAAAAGCGAAAGATAATTTACAATGTAAAAGACATATGGAGGAAGATTTAAAAATAATTAAAGATTCAAATATCATTAGAGTTGACTTTGAAACCAATATTGGTAATTTTTGCTATTATCTAAATAGAAGACAAGTTAATAAAATAAAGAAAGATTTAAAAAAGCCCCCTATTGTTACCTCATCTCTTTAATCCTCTTCATCACAATTCCCTGCTTATAAACTTCAAGCTTGCCATAACTTGTGAAGGTTGTTGAAACATGTTCGTGTCCTAAGTTTTGACTCCACGCTTTGAATTCTTCGGGTGTTTTGCAAATTTCTTCCCCGTAAGCAACGAGTGAATGCCTAAATGTATGAGGTGAATGATAAGAAAGCCCCGCTTTCATAAATGCCTCCTTAAAAACCTGCCTTATGGGATTTGTGCTTTTATAATGCTGTTTTGTCATTACAGGTGGAAGGGGCAAGCATTCATTTGAAATTACACTTTCAAGCTTTGGAAATAAAGGGTCTTCCTTTGTAAAGCCTTTTTCTTTTATGAGGAAATTGTAATAATCAACAAAAATCTGCTTTACTCTAAAATCAACAGGAAAGAGGAAGGTGTAAATTTCCTTACTAAATTTTGTTTCAACTTCTTTCGGGTCTTGATGCAATAATTCCTTCTCAAGATTTATGTGCTTCAACTTAAAACCTTTTAAAGTTCCGTCTCTCACACCCGTTAAAAGTGTGAAGGCGATTATTGCTCTATCTCTTTTTTGAATATCTGTTTCACTTGGAAGACTAAAAACAAGGCTTTCAAGCTCTTTTATAGAAGCAAAATTAACAAAACTTTGCCTTCTTACCATTGCCATTTCTTTAAGGCTAGGCTTTAAGTATGCAATATCAGTAAGTTTGATATACTTTTTATAACTAGGTTCGAATGAAAGCCATTCAAGGAAATCTTTAACATTTTGTAGAATACTATTAAGTGTGTGCTGGCTAAAAGGCTCTCCCCTTTGTTTTGAAACTTGCATTAAAAGATACTCCTTAAAAGCAATTGCAACCTCGGGCTTGAAAGCTGTGAAGTCTGCAAAATGAGAGAACTCTTCATATTTAATAAGGCTTTTGCGGGATTGGTCTACGCTTTTAATGTGTTTTTGTTTTGCGGTGAGAAGGAATTTGAAATATTTATTCTTAATTCTTTCATTTTTTGGATTAAAATTCTTTAAATTTGACATACATTTTGAAATTGATTGTAAGTGGAAGTTTTAACTGGGGAAGGTGAACCTTTATAATAGTTTTTCACCGTGTTTTCTGAAGTTTCTTGGGGTTCTTCACCAAGTGAAGCTTTTGAAACCATTTTTCGTAAAGCTTTATTACAAGTTTCACATCTACCAAAAAGAATATAGCATTTTTTGTTTTTGTGAATTACAGGCTTTAGGCTTCCCTCTTTTGCCTTCACTTTTGCTTTACAGGAAAGGCAAAGGAATTCGTCTAAATCACAAGTGAACTTTTTTCTTGCTTTCTTTTGAGTAATAAAATACTTTATATCACAGGCGTTAAACATAAAAGGAAGGCTATCATCAATTTTGCGAAGTCCTTCTTTGTGCCAATTTAAGATGGTTTTCCTGCATACTTTAAAAAGCCTTGCTAAATCCTCTACCGTATAGCTAGTTCCAATTTTTACAAGGTTAGGGTTTGGCTTGCCTTTATATTTTTTTGCAAATTCTTTTCTTTTCATATATTTGAAATAAAGTTACCATCTTTCTTTCTCAATTCCAAGAATTTAAGAACATCTTCATAATCATATTTCACAAGCCTTCCAACCTTGATATAAGGTAAAGGATACCTTTTACAGGAAACCCAAACGGCAAGAGTTCCAACCGAAACCCCAAGCAAATCTGCCGTTTCTTTTCTTGTTAGTAGTTTTTTGAGGTTGCTACTAAAACCTTGTTCCGCGAACTGCATAAAATTAATATAAATTGCAGTTCATTTATATTAGCACAATTTAACCAAAGTCCAAAGAATCACTTCTCCCAAAATTCTCCCAAACGGGAGTAATTCGGGAGAATGAAAAAACTTGCAATAATTTTAGGTTTGCAGTAGGAATAGGATTTTTTGCTTACAGAAATTAAATTAGCTATTTAAGTGTTTTTCATTTATTTGTAAATGAAAATTCTAATTTTGGTAAAAACATATCCCGTTGCCTCAAAAAAATATAAGGAACTGGTATGCACTGCAGGAATTTTAGAAGATGGAAGCTGGGTAAGGCTTTACCCTATTGATTTTAGAGAACTACCTAAAGAGAGCAAATATAGTAAATATCAGTATATTGAAGTTGATTGCGTTAAGGATTTATCTGATCCAAGAAAAGAAAGCTATAAATTACTAAGTGCAATTAAACCTCTTGAGCATATCTCAAGTTCAGATAAATGGTATGCACGAAAGAATTTAGTTTTACAAAATGTTTATTATGAAAAATCTACTTTACTTGAAGATTTTCAAAATTACGGACTTTCGCTTTCAATATTCAAACCTTCAATTGTAAAATCTTTTGAAATCAAAATAGGCGAAAAATCTTCTGATTTTAAATTTTGGTATAGATTTACCGATTTGAATGGAATTTCAAGTAGGCTTAGAATTATTGATTGGGAAATATATCAACTAACAAGAAAGTTGCTTGCAAAATATGGAAGTGATGAATATAAAATCAAAGAGATTTTAAAGAAAAAATATTTTGATGAGATGAAGAAAAAAGACATTTATCTATTTTTAGGCACAAGCAGAAAATGGCATATTAGAAAAGCCAAAAACCCATTTATGATAACAGGAATTTTTTATCCCCCTTATGCGTAATTTTCAATTAAAACAACAAATCCTTTTTGCAATAAAACAAGAGCTAAGCCTTGAAGGGCAAGAATTGTATAATGCTTGCCATTACTATAATAGTTTAAACTTAGGCATTAAGTTTTATGATTTTGTATATATTGAAGGCAAGCCCTTTTCCTTTGAAATGGAAAACGATTTAAAGGTTCTTAAACCCAAAAAAGACTTAAGGTATGCAACAAACCTAGATTTCTTCCTTTCCATTACAATCCAAAGAATGAAGAACAAAGGTTTTGGTTTAGAGGCTTTTAAAGGCTATCCTATCATTGGTGGCGGATTTTACACAATAGGATACGAAGGAATTTCAATTGATACCTATCTTGAAAGGCTTTTAAGCAATGGAATACAAGCTTTAGTTGATGTTAGAAGAAATGCTTATTCAAACAAATTTGGTTTTAGTAAAGGTGAACTCATCAATGCACTCCAGAAAGTTGGAATACTCTATTTCCACATTCCCGAACTTGGAATATCTTCAGAAAAAAGAGATGAGGCAGGCATTTACGAAGGCAACTCCGCCCTTGCTTTATTTGAAAATTACGAAAAAGAACTCCCCTCAAAACAAAAACATATTGAAGATTTACTTGCAATTTCTAAAGAACAAAAG
>CAZFPN010000102.1:0-3688 GCA_964521015.1 uncultured Rickettsiales bacterium
TGATAAAATATATAATAGACTTGCTGAAAAAAAAAGGATATACTCTCCGCTTGCACGTGTTTTTTTCTTTGGCATGAAAGAACTTAATATGAGTGGCATTAGAAACATAGATTTCAGCGCTAGATACTCAGATAACATCAAAAAAAATATTAGAGATAGAATTTACTCTTCAATGGCGATTGAAAGGGCAAAAATTTTAACAGAATTAAAGGCTGATATTCCAAATTTTTTGTTAATTTCAGCAATTGCACCATTTTTAGGCCTTCTTGGAACGGTGTGGGAAATTATGTCAACATTTTACTCGCTAAACACTTATAAGGTCGTCAATCTTTCACTTATTATACCAGGAATTGCGCAGAGTATGTTTTCCATAATACTTGCACTTATTGTGACAATGTTTTCTGTATTTTTTTACAATTTTCTTATTTCGAAAGTCAACACTTTCGTTGAAGATACTGAAGTTTTTTCCCATTCGCTTACAAATATTTTAGCAAGAGAACTTGATATGCTTACAAACAATGCAGCAAAAAGGGCTATTCAAGAAAGAAAGTCTCTAGCAAGCGATGACGATGATGACGATGATATTTAATTTATGATTATAGTTCGCTTTCCACCAAGCCCAACGGGGTTTTTACACATTGGAAATGCAAGAGTTGCCATAATTAACTGGCTTTTTGCAAAAAAAACAAAAGGCAAGATATTGCTTCGCTTTGATGATACTGACACAGAAAGAGTCAAAGAAGAATACAAAACTCAAATGCTTGAAGATTTAAACTGGCTTGGCATTGAGTTTGACGAATTTTTCACACAATCTTCAAGGCAAGAAATTTACGAAGATGCTTTTAGGAAGTGCATTGAAAATGGCTTTATATACCCTTGTTATGAAACTGAAGAAGAGCTTGAAATTAAAAGGAAAATCGCTCTTGCAAATGGCAAACCGCCCCTTTACAAGCAAATTCAATTTAGCGAAGAGCAGAAAAAAAATCCTCCTTACTATCGCTTCAAATTAACTGGCGAAAAAACCGAATGGAATGATGAAATTCAAGGACACATTTCTTACGAAGTCAAAGACTTATCAGACCCTGTAATTCTGCGTGCAAATGGCAATTTTATGTATACATTTTGCAGTGTGGTGGATGACTTTCTAACAAATATCACACATATAATTAGAGGGGCAGACCATATCACAAACACCGCTATACAAATTCAAATTTTTAATGCCCTTGCGAAGTGCTATGGTAAGCCTTCAAATATCAATTTTGCACACTTGCCACTTTTTCAAAGCAAAGAAGGGAAAATTTCAAAAAGGGTAGGTGGCTTTAGCATTATGGAAATGAGGAAAAGCGGAATTGAGGCCGAAACAATCATTAATGTTCTTGCAAAAATTGGGCTTTCTTATTACGATGATAACTTCAAGTCAATTCCAGAACTTATGAGCGAATTTGATATTGTAAATTTCAATAAATCGCAAATTTATTTTGATTTCAACTTGCTTGAATCTTTCAACAAAAAGTGCATTATGAAAAGAAAATTTGCCGATGTTAAAGGGAAATTGCCAAGTTTCATCACGGAAACCTTCTTTGAAAAAATGAAGGAAAATGTGTCTTTTTTGCATGAAATTATAGAATGGCATAAAATCTTACACGATGAAAATCTTTCTTTCCATCACCTTTTAAACGATGAAGATAAAGCCTTTGTATCAAAAATTACAAATCTAATTGAGGAAATTCAAGCTTTTAACTGGCAAAACATGATGCAAGCTATAAAGCAACAATTTCCTGAAAGAAAGGGGAAATCGTTATTTCTGCCAATCAGAATAGCTCTCACAGGAAAAGAGGAAGGCCCTGAAATGCATTTCCTAATTGAAGAAGTTGGTAAGAATTTATTTAAAAAAAGGTTTTCCTCTTAATTTTTCTTGCCTGTGTAATCTTTCAGGCCATTTTTCACAACCTTTGAAAGCATCACTAAAACAATAATATTTGGGACGATAATCACAATTCCAATGACATCAACAAACCTTAAAATTGACTCAAAAGGCAGTAGTGAGCCAATGACAACAAGTAAAAAGAAGAAGATGGGGTAAAATTTGAGCAGAATCTTTCCGCTTTTTAGTTCTAAAAATGCAGTTTCTACATAAAAATACCAAGCGATTAAGGTTGTAATTGCAAACAAAAGCATTACCACTATAAGTGCAAAAGGCAATATTGAAGAAACCGATGCGAACATTTCTTTTATCATAATCACACCATTTTTTCCAGAAAGATAGCTCCCAGAAACCACGACCGCAAAGCTGTTTAATGCAACGAATACGAAAATCGCAACGAAAGGTCCTGCCATTGCAAGCATTGCCTCTTTTGTGGAATTTTCATTTTTTGACTTTCCGTGCAAAATTGCAACAGTCCCCATTCCAACTTCATTCATTGAAATTATTCTTGTGAAGGCAACGATGGCAACCCCAAGCATTCCTCCATAAATTGACTTCATTTCAAAAGCGGAATTGAAAATTAAGGCAATGGCAGAAGGTATGTTTTTGAAATTCACTGCTAAAATCAAGATAATTGTTGCAATGTAAATCAGCGACATAGCGACAGTCATTTTTTCAATCACGCTTGAAATTCGCTTTAATCCACCAAAAATTACCGCAAGTGTAAAAGATGCGATTAAAACGGCAATTATCAATGTTGCATTTTGATTTTTCTCAAAGAAAGTCTCGGAAATAAGCTCAGTTGTAGGGCCAACTTGATTTAAAATTGCTGAAATTGAGGTCAAGAACAATCCAACTGCAAAAACTTTTGCAAAAGGAACGGCGATTTTACTTAAACCAATACTTGAAAGCCCGTTTTTGATGTAAGCGAAAGGTCCGTAAGATGTAATTTCGCCATCATCATTTTTCCTTCTAAAGTGATGACCTAAATAAACTTCCGCAAAACGCAAAGGCATAGCACAGAAAGAAGCTAAAATAAGCCATAAAACCACTCCAGGCCCGCCGTAATAAACCGAAGCGGCAACTCCAGAAACAGAACCAACCCCAACACAACCAGCAATTGCACCTAAAAATGCGGAACGAGAGGTAATTGTTTTACCTGTTTCGTCCTGCTTTTCTTTTTCGGTGAATATTTTAAAAGAAGTTAAAAAATGCCTAAAATTAATAAAATCAAGCTTTATCATAAAATAAATGCAGGCCACCATTATCCAAAAAATCAAAAAAGGAAGTTTTATGGAAGGTAAAAAGAATAATACATCGGCAAATAAAACTTTTGCGACAGCCGAAGATATTCCGTCAAATATGTTAGCTACTATTGACATAGAAATTAAAAAGATTAACAAATTAAAAAAGAGTTGAGAATAATGTATATTAAGGTGCAGTTAGCACCAATGAAAAAAGCCAAAGAAATAATGTTTGAACATTTGATATTCTAGCATTTTTGAAACTAAATATTTTTTAGATTATAAAGAATAAAATTTGTTTGTCAAGCTTTTTTTAATTTTTTAATTTTATCTTAAGTAAAAAAATGTTTGATTTTTAATATTTTATGATTTATAAAGGTTTTATTTCCTTAATTGTTATTTATGAAAAACTATGTAATTAAGCCTGTTGCAACAGCTTTATGGTTGATTGAAAACACAAAATTGACATTCACACAAATTGGGAATTTTTGTAATATTTCCGAAGTGGAAATAAAAGCAA
>CAZFPN010000103.1:0-3684 GCA_964521015.1 uncultured Rickettsiales bacterium
CATTGGCAATGCAATGTTTGCTTCAGGTCTTGAAACTATAATGTCTCCACTAACACACCCCACCCAATCAGTCGCCGAAAGGCTTCCTTGAGGAAAATTTAACTGAAAAGCATCTATTTTAATATCTTCAACATCAAATGGAACTTCTTCGTTTAAGCTATCCAAAGCTTCAGAGCTAACCACACTTGTATTGCTTGTTGTTGTAAAATTTCGTTCACCCTTAAAGTTTGTTTTGTGAAATAAAACTCCTCCCCCAAAATAAAGTTCCGCCAAAGATAAGTTCGTTGCAAGAAACCCAACCAATAAGAAAATGGATATTTTTTTGCTTTTCATAATGATAATTAATTTATTAACCTTTAATAAAGATTATCGTTTTTTGAAAAGTATGTCAAGAAGTTTTTTCAATTTTTAGTTGATTTTTTAAATTTTTGATTTATACATTCTAATTTTGCTTAAAAACTTTTTCAAAAATATAGTCAACATTTTTTGTATGATATGTGATATCGAAAAGACTTTCTATTTTTTCTTTTGAAAGACGCGAGGAAACTTCGGAATTTTGCATCAGAAGAGTTTTAAAATCTAACTCCGTTTCTCTTCTCCAAATTTTCATAGCATTTTCCTGCACGATTTTGTAAGCTTCTTCACGCGAAATTTTTGCCTCTTCAATCAAAGAAAGTAGAACTCTTTGAGAAAACACAAGCCCTTTAAGTCTGTTTAGATTTTCCAATGCATTTTCTTTGTAAATCATCAGGTTTTCAACAACACCTGTCAAGCGTTTTAATGCGAAATAAAGGTGATTTGTGGCATCAGGAGCTATCCCTCTTTCAACGGCGGAATGGGAAATATCTCTTTCGTGCCAAAGAGCGACATTTTCCATAGCGGGAACTACGGCACTTCTCACAAGCCTTGCAAGACCTGTCAGGTTTTCTGTCAACACTGGGTTTCTTTTGTGAGGCATAGCAGAACTTCCCTTTTGCCCTTTCGTGAAAGCTTCTTCTGCCTCTAAAACTTCTGTTCTTTGCAAGTGCCTTATTTCAATTGCCAAATTTTCAATAGAAGATGCAACCACCCCCAAAACAGCAAAAAACATTGCATGCCTGTCTCTTGGAATGACTTGAGTTGAAATTTCTTCTTCTTCAAGCCCTAAACTTTGTGCAACGGCGGTTTGAACTGAAGGGTGAACATTTGCGAATGTCCCAACTGCACCAGAAATAGCACAGGTTGAAATTTCTTTTATTGCAAATTCAAGCCTTTCTTTTGCCCTTTTAAATTCTGCAAAAAACCTTGCAAATTTAAGCCCAATGGTGATTGGCTCGGCATGAATTCCATGGCTTCTTCCAACACAAGGGTCGTTTTTTGTTTCAAAAGCACGTTTTTTTAAAGCTTCAAGTAAAAGGTTTATTTGACTTAAAATTAAAAGTCCAGATTGCCTTAATTGAACGGCGAAACAAGTGTCAAGGACATCAGAGCTTGTAAGCCCTAAGTGAAGGTATTTCGCTTCTTCGCCTATATTTTCTGAAACGAAGGTTAGAAAAGCGATGACATCGTGCTTAACGACTGATTCAATTTCGTTAATTCGCTCAACATTCCATTCAAAATTTTTCTTGGAAAGGATTTTTTCAGCATTTCCAACTGGGACAATTCCTAATTTTTCCATCTGTTTGCAAGCGGAAACTTCAATTTGAAACCAAATATCAAATTTATTCTTTTCGCTCCAGATGGAAGATATTTCCTTGGTTGTGTATCTTGGTATCATAATTTTCGTGCTTTAATTTAAGGAAATTCTAAAGGAGAAATATTTTTTGTCAAGCTTTTTTGCAAATTGAAATTTTTTTTTGAATAATTTGTTTTTTTAAAGTATAATCTTCTGTCTAATTAATAAAAATATGCATAAATTTTTAAGAGGTGTTGCTCCTTACCTATATCAAAAAGGAAATTTTATAGATGAAGAAATTCTCAAAATGTTAAGAACGCGAAATACTCTAAAGGCAGGTTATGATATTTTATCTCATATAAAAATACGGAACAATAAAGTTGATAAATCAAAAGAACTTTCAAGTTCAACAGGAAGCGAAAACAGAAGCGTAAGGCATTTTAATGCTAAACCTTATCACCCCGTTGGTTTTATTTTGGAAGCTAGTCTTGATAATATTGATACTGTTTCAGAAAGAGATATGTTTTCTGGCTATGGAAAAAAAGAGAATTTTAAAAGCAATCAAACCAAAGAAGAGAAAGTTAATTTGTTAAGCAATTTTTCTAATAGAGAAAGGTTTTCCTTTGGTGGAGAAGTAATTTTAAAACAAACAACACCAGATATGATAACTGGAATTTATTTGGATAATAAAGAAAGAAGATTTACAATATCAGATGATGGTCGTTTATTTAAATACTATGTAATTGCAAGGCAAATTGAGGCAATTGTGTTGCAAGAAAAATATGAAAAATATACAGGAAAAAAATTACCGATAATAGATGTTGAAACGGAAAAAGAAATTTCAAAGGAAGAACTTTTGGAAAGTATTTACAAGTTAAGAAATTCAGTAGGCATAAACGACCTTACTGGGGTGTTTAAACTATCTTGTCAAAGTCAAGCTGTTTATGATAAAATTGGCGAAACTTTGTGTGAAGAATTAATGCAAGAAAAAAAATATATCTCAACAGAAATAGATTTATGTAAGATTCGCAACACTCAATTAGAGCTAGAGGAAAAATATTACAAAAGTGCAGAAAGAAGAGGTTTATTGTGGTATAAAAATGAAAATGAAAATCAAAAACCACTGAATGGAAATATTTTGAAGTCTGCCCCCGAATACACTTCTCCCATTGAAATCAAAGCCCTTACAAGCGAAAGTTCTTTGCCAACAGAATCAAGAATTTTGGAATTTTTTTCACGTTTATTTTGTTGCACCGCAAGTGTTGATGTTGTTGAGCCAAAGTCTTTTAAATCAAATTCCTCACAAGGCAATACTCTAAAGCTATAATAATTTTGCTTGCATTTTAGGAAAATATGTTTTAGAGTTTTTTAAGCAAGACTGCGGGGTGCGACTTTCAGTTTTTTGTTTTAAGCCGATAAATTGTTATCTTTAGATTATTCTTTTACGGGTTTATAGGGGGTTTCCCCTTCAGGAATTGAGTTTTCTTGCCCGTATATTGAACTTATTATTTTAGTAAGGGCTAAAGACTTCACTGATATGACGGCCTTTGCGGTTTTGCTCTTCATTCTGTTTTATATTCGCACTCAAGGGTAATGTTTGGCTTAAATTTCGCAAGCAAATCTTCTTTTTTCCAAAATAAAAGGTTTGGTGGAAGCAGGTTTTTCCCTTCTTTTTTATAAAGATTATAAACATCCTGTGCATTTTGCAGGTAAAAATCAAGTGTGTTTTGCAAGCTTGAAAGGGTGATTATCGTTGCATTTTGAGGAATAAAATCAAGAACTGATGCGGTTTTTTCGTAAAACAAAGGAAGGAAGGCATCTAGCTTTACATTCAGCAAATTTGTAATTTCGTTGACCGCCGAAGAAGCCTCTTCAAAGCCCATCTCAAAGGCATTTTTACGGACATTTTGCACCCAGCCGTCTTTTAAAATAATTTCCTTTATCTTGCTTATTTCAAGCATTTGAATGATTTCATTAAGGTTTTTCCTTTGACTTTCTGTGTTAAATTTGCAGATAGAAGAAATCGTTTC
>CAZFPN010000104.1:0-3621 GCA_964521015.1 uncultured Rickettsiales bacterium
AATTGAACTTGATTTACCTGACCTTTATCAGCCGCATCAATTACGGAACTTGAGCCAAACATAGGAATCATCATTAAATTATAAGAACAAGACTTCCCCTTTTTCGTTTTTTGCAATTCTTGAAGTTTTAACTGCGAAACAGAAACACTTTTATCGTCTGCAAAACGAAGAGTTTTTGATAAATCCTTGCTAACAAAACAAGAAGGAAGTGCAAGAGCTAGCATTAAAATCAAAGCTTTAAATTTCATAGAAAAAATAAATATATATTGCAATAGTGCTGTATTGCTTATTTTTAAATTGTCAAGTTTTATTTTACATCCTGCATTAAATTTTCAACAAAAGGTGAACATAAAAATAAAACAAAACCAAGAGCCATACTTCCAAAGGCAAGCCAAGTAAAAACTTCTAATGCACCAATTGTTTCAACGAAAGAAGCCACAAGTCCGCTTAAATAGTTTGCAACGAAAGAAGCTAGATACCAAATTCCCATCATCAGCGAAACAAACCGTGCGGGAGAAAGCTTCGAGACAACAGAAAGCCCAACTGGTTCAAGGCATAATTCCCCAATTGTTTGAAACAAATAAAGCATTACTATCCAAATCGTGCTTGCTTTAATTGAAATGTCAGCAATGTTCCCACCTCTTTGAGAAATGGCTCCAAGCATAAACAAAAAGCTCATTCCAAGCATAATAATCGCAAAGGACATTTTTTTTGGAGCAGAAATTTTTCTTCCAAATTTACTAACCCAAAACAGGCTTAAAATTGGAGCTAAAAACATTATAAACAAAGGGTTTAAAGATTGAAACCATTCCGTTGGCACCAAAAAGCTGGCAACATTCCTGTTTATATAATTTTCCGTATACAGTGTCAAAGAAGAACCTGCCTGTTCGTATCCAACCCAAAACATCACAGTCATAGAGGCCAAGATGGCTATTGCAACAATTTTTTTCACTTCACTCAAGGTTAATTTTTGATTATTGCAAGACTGCCCCTTTGAATCAATTTTATAGACAGGTTTAATGCCCTTATCTTCCAAAAATTTATTCATCAAAGCTCTAAAAACCAATTGCCCCGTTATCATACCACAAGCAGAAATTAAAAATCCGTATTTATAGCCATGAGTAATAATTTCGCCAGCCTCATTTTTGATTGCAAATAAATAATCAACAGAAAAACCAATTATCAAAGGGGCAAAAAATGCTCCAATGTTTATTCCCATGTAAAATATGCTATAAGCACCATCTTTTCTAGGGTCGTTTTTATCGTAAAATTCGCCAAGCAAAGAATTGACATTTGGTTTAAAAAAGCCATTTCCCATAGCAAGACATACAAGCCCTAAAATTGCCCCAAAGTGTGTATTAAACGAGAAAATGCAAAGCTCCCCAAGAAGCATTAAAAGACCGCCAATTTGAATTGCCCTTCGCTTTCCTAAGTATCTATCAGCCAAGAAGCCACCAATTAAAGGGGTCAAGTAAACTCCAGCAGTAAATTTCCCATACAAAAGACTAGCAGAGGCAACATCAAGCCCCAAGCCACCTTCTATAAAGCTTTTCGTTAAATATAAAATTAAAATAGAACGCATCCCATAATAGCTAAATCGCTCCCATATCTCAACGAAAAATAAGAGATACAGGGCTTTAGGATGCCCTTTTAAAGCATTAGACATAATTTTATAATTAGTTTAAAGAACATTTAAAGATTTTGAAAAACCGATAAAAATACCTTTTTTCTTGTCATCATTTACCTTGCCTGCAACATCTATTTTATATTGCACATAAAAGCTTGAATTATAAGGCAAATCAAAGGTTAGACCTGTAAAAAGAGTTGCAAGATAAAGCTTATTGTTCAATTCGCTATTTTTTGAATTTGCAACAAAAATGGAATCAATCATCGTTGAATAGGAAATGCCATCTGTAAGCTTAAAATCAACCATTGCCACAAGTTTTAAAAAGTCCGCCTCTTCGCTAAATCTTCTTCTATAAGCCAAATCAACACCAGAAGACTGATAAACCCCCACACTTGAAGAATGCCTTAAAATCGCTCTCGGTTCGTAAAAAGCATGAATTTCGCCCCCTTCAGCCCCATAATATCTTAGCATATTACTCATTCCAAGTTTGAAATCTTCCATTTTAAACATCATTTTGTGATAGTATTCAGAGTATTTATACTTTGAAACTTCATCGCTTGTGTTCGTTTTTTCAATGTAAAAATTCGCTCCAACGGAAGTTTTGTCTGTGATTGAAAACTGGTTTCCAAGCTCCAGAGTTGTCACTTTTTCTTCCTTTCCTTTTGAAAATTCGGATTCTAAATAAAAGCTATATTCCGCCCCTTTAGCCATTGAAATTGTTGAAATTAATGTAGTTAAAATTAAATATTTTTTCATAAATTGTAATTCAAGTTTTTTTATCATCGTTCTTTTAAAAATAAAGCCCATTTCAAGCTTAAAATTAAAAAGACCGCAAAAATGTTAGAAGGTGATAGGGAATTCGTGTGATGCAGTGCATCACTTCCTAGAAGAGAAAAATTTACCATCAGCAAATTTGAAAGAAACCGCAATAATTGTTTGGTTTAACAAAAATTCTGACACAATAAATTAAATTATTAACTCTGATTTTAATCGTAAAAAATTAAAAGTCAAGCAAAATTTTAGGATTTCCATTTTTTCAAATACACTTTTTTACTAGACTTGTCGTTTTGCAAAATAAATGAAAATTTCGTGAAAAAAAACTTGCATAAAATATTTTTTTGCTTTAGCTAAATTGACAACTTTTTTAAAAGAAATGATAGAAGAAGGAAAACTTTGCCCTAATTTTGCCTCAAAAGACGAAGTGGGAAACGAAATTTCACCATCTTTATTGAAAGGTCAAAATTTTGTTCTTTATTTTTACCCAAAGGACGACACCCCTGGTTGCACGATTGAAGCAAACGATTTCAACCGCTTAAAAGCTGAATTTGCCAAGCTGAATTGTCTTATATTAGGCATTTCAAAAGATGATGCAAAATCGCACATTAAATTCAAAGAAAAATACTGCTTAGAATTCCCTTTACTGCTTGATGAAAACGAAAGTTTATGCAAAATATTTGATGTATTAAAAGAAAAATCAATGTTCGGCAAAAAATATATAGGAATTTCAAGGGACACATTCTTAATCAATTCAAAAGGTGAAATCGCCAAAATTTGGAGAAATGTTTCCGCAAATGGTCATGCTCAAGATGTTCTAAATATAGTAAAATCATTATGAAAATTCAAGGAAGAAAAACCGAATATGAAATTGTAATTGGAATTGAAATCCATGCACAGTTAAATGTTAAACACAAGCTTTTTTCTTATTCTAAGGCGGAAAGCGGAATGGAGGCAAATTCAAATGTTTCCATTTTTGATATCGCAACTCCCGGAAAGATGCCAATTTTAAACAGGGAAGCTGTGAATAAGGCAATTGCCGTTGGTTTAAGCTTTAATGCTGAAATCAATCAACATTCAATTTTTGATAGAAAACACTACTTTTACCCTGATTTACCTCAAGGTTACCAAATCACACAGTTTTATGAGCCAATCATCAAAAATGGGTTTTTGGAAATTGAACTTGAAGACGGAAGTGTCAAAAAAATCCGCATCGCAAG
>CAZFPN010000105.1:0-3567 GCA_964521015.1 uncultured Rickettsiales bacterium
AAACTCACCGTATACCAGTCAGGCATCATTCGAGTTCAAGCCAGTAGATTCGAAGAGAAATGTTCGTTTCTAAATATTCTTCAGTCTATGAAGGGGATGAGGCTTGGAAAGGCTTTAAAACAACAAAAAGCGAAGTCTATTCCTGGGAAAAGGCATCTTCTTACATTGAAAACCCCCCTTACTTTGAAGGTATGAAAATGGAATTTGATGGCAAGTTAAGCGATGTAAAAGAAGCTAGAACACTACTTGTTTTAGGTGATAGCATTACAACTGACCATATCTCTCCTGCTGGTGATATTTCCAAAAAATCTCCGGCTGCATCTTATTTAAGGGAAATGGGTGTTGCTGATAAAGATTTCAACTCATATGGTGCAAGAAGAGGTTCGCATTCCGTAATGATGAGAGGAACCTTTGCAAATATTAGAATTAGAAACGAAATGCTTGGAGGGGCGGAAGGGCCTTTAAGTAAAGTCGTTGGGTCTTCTGATATAAAATCTGTCTACGATGTTGCGATGGAATACAAAAAAACAGCCACTCCGCTTGTGATTTTTGCAGGGAAGGAATATGGGACTGGTTCATCAAGAGACTGGGCGGCAAAAGGGACATTCCTACTTGGTGTTAAAGCCGTTATAGCCGAAAGTTTTGAAAGAATTCACCGCTCAAATTTGATTGGAATGGGAGTTTTGCCTCTTGAATTTACAAACGGCGAAACAAGGTTAAGTCTTGCCATAAAAGGGGATGAAAAAATCAGCATTTTAGGTGTTGAAAAGCTAGGTGTTCGCTCTTTGTTGAAGTTAAAAATTGAAAGAGTGGGGGGTGAAATGGTTGAAACTTCCGTTCTTGCAAGGGTTGACACTGCTACGGAGCTTGAATACCTGAAAAATGGCGGTATTATGCAATTTGTAATGAGAGATTTGCTTAAAAAATGAATGCGATTGAGCTTTTAGGAATTTGCAAATCATTTCAAGATGTTGCCATTTTAAATGATGTCAGTTTTTCGCTTGAAAGTGGCAAAAGTGCCTGTCTTTTTGGGGCTTCAGGCTCTGGAAAGTCAAGCCTTCTTTATATTGCAAGCGGAATTTTAAATCAAGATAAAGGCGATGTTTTTATTATGGGTGAAAAGCTTGAAAATAAGGAAGAAAAGCTCGTTAAAATTAGAAGAAAATACTTCGGTTTCATTTTTCAATTTCACAACCTGATTCCTGAACTTACCGCCTTTGAAAACATTTTAATCGCACAAAAGGTGTGCAAAAAAGAAGATATCCCATTTGCTGAATTTTTACTTAATGAGCTTGGTTTATTTGAAAAGCGAAAGCAGAAAATCCAAACTCTTTCAGGGGGCGAAGCTCAACGAATTGCCGTTATCCGTGCATTTTCAACAAAACCTGAGATAGTCTTTGCGGATGAACCAACTGGTAGCCTTGACCCAGAAACTGCGGAAAAAACAATCAACCTTATTTTAAGCCTTTCAAAAAGGCAAAAAACGACACTGCTAGCTGTTAGCCATAATGAAAATTTTAAAAGCAAATTTGATTTAAGTTTTGAAATCAAAGATAAATCAATTCACCTGCTAAAATAAAGCTTAAATTCAAGCGGGTGAGGAATGGTTGCGAATTTTTCAATTTCTGCCATTTTGGTTGCGATGTAAGAAGAAATAAATTCTTTAGTGAACACTCCGCCTTGTAGAAGAAATTCATTATCTTTTTCAAGGGCTTTTAGTGCTTTTTCAAGGGAGGTTGGCATTCTTTTGATTGAAGCATCGTGATTACGGTAAAGGTTATTTTCTTGAGCCTCTTCTGGTTTTAATTTTCTTTTTATGCCATCAAGCCCCGCCATAAGCATTGCTGAAAGGGCAAGGTAAGGGTTGCAGGAAGGGTCTGGAAAGCGAGTTTCAATTCTTTTTGCAGATTTTCCTTCCGAATAAGGAATTCTGATGCTTGCAGAACGGTTATTTGCGGAATAGGCTATCATAGTTGGGGCTTCGTATCCGGGAACAAGCCTTCTATAGCTGTTAATTGTTGGGTTTGAAAAGGCCGCAATTGCATTTGAATGTTCCATAATTCCTGCCATATAGCTGAGTGCAACTTCCGAAAGGTTGGCATATTCATTTCCAAAAAACAGGTTACTTCCACCTTTCCACAAAGAATGGTGAACATGCATTCCGCTTCCGTTGTCTCCAAAAATCGGTTTTGGCATAAAGGTTGCTGTTTTTCCAAAGCTTGCAACGACATTATGAATTACAAATTTGCATTTTTGAGTGTTATCTGCTGTTTGAACGAGGGTGCTAAAATCAAAGCCAATTTCGCACTGATTTTGTGCCACTTCATGATGGTGAATGTTTGGTTTTAAGCCAACTTCGTGCATAATTGCAAGAATTTCACTTCTGATATCAAACAGATGGTCAACTGGGGGAACGGCATTATAACCACCCTTTTTACCTGTTCTGTGCCCTAAATTACCCCCTTCAAGTTTTGCATTGAATTGCTCTTCCATTTCGGAGCCTGAAATTTGAAAAGAACACTCGTTTGGGGAAATTTGAGTGCGCACGTCATCAAAAATGAAAAATTCTGGCTCAACACCGAAAAATGCACTATCTCCAATGCCTGAAGATTTAAAGTATTCTTCTGCTTTTTTTGCGATGCTTCTAGGGTCGTGAGTGTAGGGCTGTTTTGTTTGGGCATCAATTACATTGCAAATTACAACTGCGGTTGGCTGAACGCAGAAAGGGTCTAAAAAGAAAGTGCTGAAATCTGGCTCAAGGATTATATCTGAATTTTCAACAGATTTCCAGCCATTAATTGAAGAGCCGTCAAAGGTAAAAACTTGCTTTAAAGTGCCTTCATCAAGGTTGAAAAGGCTTTTTGTCACTTGATGCCATTTTCCTTCAAAATCGGTAAATCTTAAGGAAAGGAACTTGATTTCATTATCTTTTATCGTTTTTAAAATCGTGTCGGCTTTCATAATATAAATAAGGTTTAAATTTTCTAAAATTAATATTTCTTCTTGTCAAGTGTTTTTTAGAAATTTATTTTCTTGACTTTTAAAATGTTTTTTTTAGCATAATGGAAATATGAAAAAATATGCTAAAATACGGAATTTTTGGGTTTAAAGGGAAGATGGGTGTTGCCCTTCAAAATGTTGCTAAAGAATTTAAAGATGCGAAGTTGGAGGCTCTTCTTGAAAGAGATTTCGCTCAAGATGATGTCAAAAAGCTTGATTTTATCATTGATTTTTCAAGCCCTGCGGGTAGTCTTAATTTGCTAAAAAAATTGCAAGGGCAAAATCTGTTAATAGTGTGCGGAACAACAGGCTTTACCGAGGCTGAATTCAATGAATATAAAAATCTTGCAAGGGTGGTAAAAGTGCTTTATTCTGCGAATTTTAGTTTTGGAATTATGGAAATTAAAAAAGTGCTATCAAGCCTTGCAAAAAGCTTTTCTTCTTACGATGTTGAAATTTTTGAAAAACATCACAGATTAAAAAAAGATGCCCCATCGGGAACCGCCTTAATGCTTGGTGCGGAAGTGGCAAAAGTGAAAGGGCAGAATTTTCAAGAAGTGAAATCGG
>CAZFPN010000106.1:0-3397 GCA_964521015.1 uncultured Rickettsiales bacterium
AAAGCATATGGAGTAAGGCTTTCACCCTGAATTTCTGCCGCGACTATAGAAGGTTCGTTTAAGACTATACCATTTTCGGAAGTATATATTAAAGTATTTGCAGTTCCAAGGTCAATCGCCATATCGCTTGAAAAATAAGAGCTAATTTTAGAAAAAAATGACATACCTTTAAAATAATTTTTGTGTTTCTGTTTCAATGATTGTTTCTACTTGCTTTAAAAAGCTCAATCCATCAGTTTCAAGCCTCTTAATTGGGGGCAAAAACTTCACCGTTACCGTGCCAGCGGTTTTGAAATCTAAAAATCCTCTACCAAAAAACTTCACTGCATCGTGAGTGGTGCACATAATGGGAGTATTTTTTAGAACTTCAGTTATGCCTATAATTCCTTTTTTATAAGGATATTTTGATAGACTATATTCCGAATTTAAGCGAGTTCTTGTTCCTTGAGGAAAGATGATTAAAACACGTTTTTGCTTTTGAATAACATCAATAGAAGCTTCCTGAACTTGCTTTATAACCGCAGAGCCACCACCCCTTTTAATTCCAACCATACCAGTTAAGTACATATACCAGCCGAAAACAGGAATTGCCATTAAAATTCGCTTAAAAATAAAAACTGGTAGTTTGAAATAATAAGCAAAAAAGATTGTCTCCCAAGCGGAAAGATGCTTAGATGCAATAATAAATGGCTCTTTTGGAATGTTTTCTACCCCTTCAACTTTATATTTCACACCACAAATAATTTCCATCAATTTTAACATTATTGTAATTCCCATATGTCCAACTTTGAAGCGAGATTTTTTGGAAAAAATAATAAATGGCAATATAAATAGCATCGTCAAAAAAACCAACAAAACCAACAAAAAAAAGACCGCAACCCGCAAAAACCGCACTTCCTAAAAATAAAATATATAATTAATAAAGCAATTTTTTTTATTTTCAAGCAATATTTACAATTTTTTTTTAAATAATAATACTTGACTTTTTTACTATGCTGTTTTTATATAATTTAAAATTCGATTTTTTTATGAATAATTTTATTAAAAAATTTCACCAAATATTGGGAATAATAATCACTTTTCCACTTATTTTAATGGCTTTAACAGGTATTATTTTAGTTTTTTTTGAATTTCAAAATGGCTGGAAAGTGAACAAAGTTTTAGATGCAGAAGAAATTATAATGCAATTTGAAAAAGCACACGAAGGCAAGAAAGTTGAAAGAATTTCTCTTGCGGGAAAGGTCAAAATCCGTGCAAGTCAAGAAGGTAAAAGATATAATTATATTTTCACAGAAGGAAGATTTGCCCCATTTCAAAGCAATTTAAGAAATTTTGCCATCCTCATTCACGATGCAAGATTTATTCCAAACGGAAGGCAGTTTGTTGGAATTCTGGGAATTTTGAAAAATTAAAATCATCTTAAAACCAAAAAATACAACAAATTTTTATCGTAATTTTCACATCATAATTGCTTTTAGGTTGGGCATTTTCCTCGCATTTATCATTTTTGCAGGCATCATCATCGCCTTTCCTTCCATTTTAACACCAAAAAAGCCAATTGTGAAGGAAATCAAAGAAATTTCCCATCAAAATTTCACACTAAACCAAGAAATAGATTTTGCATTGAAATACATTGCCAATTCATCGCTTTACGAAGTCAATTTGAAGCCTTCTTTAACCTCAATTCTCGTGAAAAAAGAAGGAAGCATTCTACCTTACATTTTCACAATCACGGAAGGGAAAATTTTACTTGAAAGTCCAGAAGAATATTCCCTTGCAAATAAAATCACAAAAAGCTTAATCTTAATTCACAAAAGCAAAACAGGCTTTTTTATTGCTTTAATGCAAGTTTTATGTGGAATTTTAGTTATCTTCATTTCAATTTCGGGTGTTGTATTTTTTATTTTTTCTTTAATACAAAAATCTAAACTAAAATCAAATAGGCAATTCCAAGAAAGCTGAAAAATCCAAGCATATCAGTCATCATTGTCACGAAAATGGAAGAGCAAAGGGCAGGGTCAATGTTGAGTTTGTGAAGTAAAGCTGGCATTAAGGACCCAATAATTCCGCCAACATTTATGTTGACAAAAATTGCCAAACTAAAGCTTAAACTAAGCCAAAAATTGTGATAAAATGCATAACTTAATATAAAAGCTATTAAACAGAAAAAAACCGAGTTTAAAAGTGCCGTCAAAACCTCGGTTAGCACATCCTTTAGCTCAAAATCGTTTATCGCAAGGGAGCGAATAACAACAGCGGAATACTGATTTCCCGTGTTTCCCCCAATAGAAGCGACTATTGGGGTAAGTGTTGCAAGAACGGCAAAAGAGGCTACCAGTGGCTCAAAAACCGTGATGATGCTAGATGCGGTTGAAGCCGTTAAAAAATTTACAAAAAGCCAACTAAAACGAGCCTTTGCAAGCCCAAACACTCCTTCTTTTTTCGCATTAAACACCCCTGTGTGCATAAAGAAGTTTTTTTCCGCCTCTTCTTTTATGATGCTTGCAATCTCATTTAAGTCTAATATTCCAACCATTTTTGAATTGACATCAATAACGGGTATGATTTGGAGGTTGTATTCTATAAACATTTCTGAAACTTCGGAAATTTCGTCATAAATGTTGACAAAATGTTTTAATTTATTGATGCAAGTTATCGCAAGTTCAGTTTTTTTTAGTTTTATTATTTCAAAAATTGAAACATCACCAAGAAGCCTTCCTTCGTTGTTAGTGATAAAAATGTAGCTATTTTTTAATGAATTATCGGAATTTTTGGAATTTTTTTTCACATATTCAATAACTTCTTCCGCAGTTGCTTTTTCGTTGATATTTAAAAATTCAGTATTCATATTTCTGCCGACGCTATCTTTTGGGTAAGAAAGCATTTGCTCTATCTTAATTCTTTTTTTGTATTGAACAAAGTCAAGAATTTCATTTTTAACTTCTTTTGAAAAATCTTCCAAAATATATACTGAATCTAGCGGTTTTATAACCGAAAGCATTTTGCCAAATGTTTGCTTTCCAACAGTTTCGAAGAAATCAAGTAAAATTGCCCTATCAAGATGAGTTAAAATTTCGGCATCAATATCGTTTGAGACAATTGATATAAATTTTGCCCTTTGCTTGGGCTTTAATTCTGTTATAATTTCTGCTTGTTCAGTGGCATGCAAATGAAGGAAGTTAAGTTTAATTTCATCTCTTAGGTTTGAATTTGAAGTTACATCCTCTAACTCTTCAAGTAAATCCGATATCCCTTTTTGTAAATCGTTGAAGTGAAACTCTTTCATAAAGATTATATTTAACCACCACCAGCGGCGGCACCTGCATCCCCAATTCCAGCTCCACCACCAGCTCCACCACCAGCTCCATCTTCTTTGCCTTTTGCATTGATGTTTTGC
>CAZFPN010000107.1:0-3389 GCA_964521015.1 uncultured Rickettsiales bacterium
CCGTAGTCAGATGCTCTATCCAGTTGAGCTACGAATGCGAGCTTTCAACTAAGCTAAAGCGCAAAACTTTAATTGTCAAGAAATTTTTGCAAAATTCCTTCCTTACCTGCTTGACATTTTGCAAATTGTGATTTATATGTTAAACGAAACGATTATTGATTTATTATGAATAACGACATTCTTCTTTTAAACAAAAATGAGGGTTTCTTAAGCAAAATCAACACAGAAAGAAGTCAAATATCGGAATATATTAAGAAAGTCAACAAATTTCCCATTTTGACAGAACAGCAAGAAAAAATGCTTTTGGAAGACTTCTTCTTAAATCATAACTCTCAGGCGGGTCATTTAGTTTTAAACAGCCATTTAAGATTGGTTGTAAAAATCGCAATGCAGTATAGAAAATTCCATTCTTCAATGCTTGACTTAATCGCAGAAGGTAATTTAGGTCTGCTTAAAGCATTAAAAAACTTTTCCCTTGAAAAAGAAGTTCGCTTTTCAACATATGCGATTTTATGGGTTAAAGCTTCTATTCAAAATTTTTTGACAAAAACCTTGACAAGCATCAAGGCAATTACTACAACGACACAAAAAAAGCTACTTTTCAAACTTGGTAAAGCAAAACAATTTTTAGGAATTAAAGATGGTTCAACTTCAAGGGAAGATGCAAAAAAAATCGCAAACTTCTTGAATGTTGAGGAAAACGAAATTCTTAAACACGAAAAAATGATTTATGCAATTAAGGAAAATTCAATCAACGACTTAATCCTTTCGGAAGAAAGCGAAGGGGCAGAAGTGGGTGATTTCCTTTCAAGCCAAGAACATACTTTGGAAGAAAATGCAATTATTACAAACGAAAAAAACATTTTAAAAGAAAAAATCGCAAATGCCTTAAGTAAGCTTTCAAAAAGGGAAGCTGAAATTATTCGCCTTAGAATTTTAAACCCTGAAAAATATACTCTTGCGGAACTTTCAAGCAAATTTAAAATTTCAAAAGAAAGAATTAGGCAAATTCAAGAAAATTCCTTGAAAAAATTAAAAGAATTACTTAAAGAAGAAGAAAAGCAAATAAATTTTTAACAATGAAAAACACTTTAAACCATGTAATAAAAGGTGCAACTTTGAATAGTGACGGCACTTTTTATGTAACGAATAGAAAAGTTTCGTGCGAGGGTTCTCTTGAATATTCAAAGCATCCGCTTGTCTACCTAAAAATTCCACACAAGGAAACAGGGGAAGAAAAAATCATCTGTCCTTACTGCAAACAAACCTTTATTTACAAGGAAGATGAAGCAAAATGAATTAACCTCGTTTATTTTCAATGCCACATTTACAATAATTTTATTTTCATTATTTTTTTGGCTTGGGAATGGGGCAAAAAATTACTTTAGTGCGAAAATATCTCAATTAAACGAATTTGCCAAATCTGATTTTGCAAATTACAAAACCATTACTCCTGAAGCGGAAGAAATTGCATCTAAATATCAATCTACCAAAAACTCATCAGATGATAAAATATACGATAAAAATCCAAAAACAAACATTAAAAATATTTCTTACGGCTGGCAAGAAGAAGAGATAAATCACACAGAAAACGAAGAATTTAAAAAAAATCCCATAATTGGTGGAAATTATGCACAAATTGGGGTTTTTGCAAGCAGAGAAGGGGCAGAGGAAATTGTCAAAATTCTTGTTCTAAAAAACTTAATGGAGAAAAATTTTACAAGTTATGTATCTTCAGGAGAAGTTAAATCGAAAGTTTTTTATGTTGTTGAAATTGGTGTTTTTCAAACACCTGACGAAGCAACGCAATTTTGTGATAAATTAAAAAAATTCCAAATCGGTTGCACAACCGAATAAAATCTTTTCTAAAAACATAACTTGACAAAAATAAAAAATTATTTCAAGAAATAAGTAAAAACAAAAATAATGCCGATAACAAGGCGATGAAAAAATAATTAGATTATTTGTATGAAAAAAATTTTAATTGATGGTCTTTATCAAAACAACATCAGGGTGGCACTTTTAAACGGAAATGAACTGGAAGATTTTGATTTTGAAACAAGCGAAAAAGAAAGTTTGAGAGGAAACATTTATCTTGCTAAAGTCTCAAGAGTGGAAAATTCCTTGCAAGCAGCATTTGTTGATTACGGGGGCGAAAAAAATGGCTTTTTATCGTTTTCGGAAATTCACCCAGATTATTTCCAAATCCCAAAGGAAGATAAAGAAAAGTTTATGATGCAAATTAGCTCTCTCCACGAAAACGACGAAGATGATAACTCGAAAGAAATTGAAACAAAGCTAAATTCACTTTATAAAACTTACAATATTAGCGAAGTTATTAAAAAAGACCAACTTCTTTTAGTGCAAGTTGTCAAGGAAGAAAGAGGGAACAAGGGTGTCAGCCTTACGACATATCTTTCTTTTCCAGGCAGGTATTTCGTTTTAATGACAAACACACCAAGAAAAATCGGTATTTCAAAGAAAATTTCAGATTTTCAAGAAAGGGGAAGAATTCGTGAAATCGTAGGTTCTTTTGGAGTTGCGAAATCTTCTGGAATTGTCGTTAGAACGGCAGGTGAAGGGAAGTCGCGCGAAGAATTGACTCAAGATTATAACTATCTTGCTTCGCTTTGGAATGCAATTCGTGAAAAAACCGTTAAAAGTCAAGCTCCCGCATTCATTCACAGTGAAGAAAGTCTTGTGAAGAAAATCTTACGTGAATATTGCGATGCCAGTGTGAGCGAAATTATTGTTGAAGGGGAAGAGATTTTCAACGAAGTTACGATGCTTGCAAAAAGTTTAGGTCATGAAAATTCAATAAAAGTAACAAATTATGTTGGGAAAGTTCCCGTGTTTGCAAAATTCAATGTTGAAAGCCAAATTACATCACTTTTCTTGCCAAAAGTTGAAATGCAGTCAGGAGCTTACCTTGTAATTCAGCAAACCGAGGCTCTTGTTTCAATTGATGTCAATTCTGGAAAAGTTACAAGCGGAAATAATGTTGAAGAAACCGCAGTGCAAACAAATTTGGAAGCATCAAGGGAAATCGCTAAACAGCTTAAATTAAGAAAACTTGCAGGGCTTATCGTAATTGATTTTATTGATATGTCAAAGGTTTCTAATAGAATTTTGGTTGAAAATGAAATTAAACAATGTCTAACTAAAGATAAAGCAAGAGTTCATGTTGGAAGAATTAGCCAGTTCGGACTTCTTGAACTTTCTCGCCAAAGAACAGACCAAAGTATGTTTGAAGTTTCAGGTACAGTTTGCTCTTCCTGTTCTGGCAGTGGTTTTGTAAAATCTCCCGAATATACTTCAATGAATATTATGAGAGACCCCAGACATCCTTCTTCACACCGAGGTTCATGATCATTCCGATGACTTTGTTT
>CAZFPN010000108.1:0-3253 GCA_964521015.1 uncultured Rickettsiales bacterium
CTTTCAATTCAATTATGAATGCCTTTTTTTCAAGTATAATCAACACGCAATAATCAGGTTCTTTTCCGCAATTGATGAATTTTGTTAATTTTTTAATTAGTTTTTTATTAATTATAAAGCAAGCTTTTTCGTGCGATTTTAAATTTCCATTAAGGAAATTTTCATACTCTTCCATTGTCATAACATTAATCTTCAAGATAGTTGCCTGCCCTAATGGAAGTGGCATGAACTTGGCTAATCAAACTTCCTAAAGCTTCGTTTCCAAAAAGCCTTGTATAAGCTCCATCTTTTCTTCCTTTTTTTGTTTTTTCTATTAAAGACATTTCTAAAACAATAATCAATGTAAAATTGACATAAACGAAGAAAAATAATTTTGCAAGTGAGGAAGTTTAAAAAATTTTTGCAAAAGTCTATTTATTAAAAGATGTGCAAGTATTTTTTCATCTTGCACGAGAAGTTGGGTTGTTTGGGAGGTTTTTAAAATCAAAAGTTTTAGCATTAACAGGGCTTCTATTATTATTTATTGTTGGCAATTTTAAAGCATTTCCTTCATTTTTAGTTAATGTTTTTGTTTGAGTAGTAGAATGAATTTTAGGAAGTTGTGTAGATGCTTTGGTTTTCGGAGGAGAATATAATTTAGCATTAACAGAGCTTCTATTATTTATTGTTGGCAATTTTACATTTCCTTCATTTTTACTTAATGTGTCGGTTAATCTTGATTTTGGTTCAGTATTTTCGAATCCTTTTAATTTACCAGTATCAAATTTAATAGCTTCAATAATTGAATTATGGGTTTCAGCAATTGGTGTGATTTTTGCCATTATTCTCTCTATATTTGTTACTCCAATCTCTTGACTTACAATGCTATTTTCCAATGCTTTTTTTGTTATTACAGCAGAATTTGGTCTTTTATTACTCTTCCCTAATTTGAAATCATCAACGGATGGTATATTTGCGTTGTGCGAATAATAAGGTCGCATTGCCACCCTTAAGACATCAAAAGCACTATTTAAAGTTTTTTTGTCTCCTTTTTCATCTTCTACCTCAATTGCATATTTTTGATAGTAATCAGATAGCGACATTTTGTTATTTTGGGAATCTTTAGTTTGAAATTTTTCAGGATCTATTTTAAACTGCTTCAAAAGAGAACTTCCTCTTCTTAGTTGTAACTGTCTTTCAGTTATAAATTGATCTAAATCTGTAACTTTATCTATATCAGTAGATTTAATAATTCCATTTTTTGTTTTTAATAGCACCTTCCCATCGAACTTATCTAGCAATGTAATGGCATATTCGGCACATCCTTGATCATATGGTAAATGCGTTAAAACATTTCTAATCAATTGAAAATTCTTTCCTAAATCATCATTATTTTTTGTTGTTAATCTATTGTTTTCTATTTTTTTATCATCTTCTAATGTTTTATCTTCTCCTGCTAATGTATTAGCAAATGTAACGGCAATATACCTTCCATTCTCATCTTTCTTATTTAACAGTATAATTGGTTCCGCATGGGTTTGATCGCCATCATCTAAAAAAATTTTTTTATAACCTTGCTTTAATTCATTAGCGGTAAATTTGGTAATTTTGGGATTGTTATTTTCAAAGTCTTTATTATCAAAAACAGAAATATCTGGGTAATTTGCTTCTAAAAACTTTGAAACATTGTTCAGTTTGTATGCCATATATAAAAATAAGTTATCTAAATAATAACTTTAGTGTACCTTAAGATGCTTTAAATGTCAAATAATTTTCTTCAGTTTAAAAGAATTGATTAATCGTTATTTCTAAAAAATAATCATTCAGAAGTTAAATAATTTGCCTAAAAAAGTTGCTTTCTAATACTTATGGACGAAGAAAAATAATGTAAAATAATTTTGCAAGCGAGGAAGTTTAAAAATTTAAAATATTTTTGAAAAAGTGCTTGACAAATTAAAATTAGGCATTTATGATTAAACTACATTTTTGCGGGTATGGCGAAATTGGCAGACGCACTAGACTTAGGATCTAGCGGAGAGATCCATGAGGGTTCAAGTCCTTCTACCCGCACCACCTTGACACACTTCACATCTCAAGTCTTTTTTCATTGAAATTTCTCTAAAATGGATTTCCTTAAAAATCGTGAACTTTTGAAAGAAATTCTTCTGTGCTAAATATTTTTTTGATAGAAAAAGCAACACATTGTTCGCAATTAAACTTCCAATGATTGAGGGAAGGGGGGGGAAAATTCCTGTATTGCTACAAGTTCGCTCTTCTTTAAATGTTTCAAAATCTGCCCCAAAAATGCAAGCATAACAAGGGTTTTGCGAATTTTCTTCCGTAAAAAAGCTATAAACTTGCCCTTCAAAACCAATGCAAGACCCTGTAAAAAAAGGTTTTTGAGCCTGAATGCAGGCTTTATTTGCAAGACTGCGAGAAAGAAAGCTATCAGTTCCATCAATTACCAAATCAGATTTTGTTGCAAGTTCAAGGAATTCGTCGTAATTTTCTTGAGATAGGTTCTTAAAATAAGGAAAACACTTTATTTCTGGGTTAATTTCGGTTGAAAACTTCAGTGCCATATCAACCTTTTTTTCACCCACATTTTCCGTTTTGTAAATAAACTGCCTTTGAAGGTTTGAAAGGTCAATAACATCACCATCCCAAATTGAAATTTGCCCAATTCCAGCACAGGAAAGAATTGATAAAACCGAAGAAGAAAGCCCACCAGCTCCAACAATCAAAATTTTAGCATTCGCAAAAGAAAGGAAGCCTTCATAATCAATTCCATTCAATAATATTGTCCGTGAATTCCTTATAAGAGCAGACCCTTCAAAAGCCATGAAAATCAAGCTTGTTTTGCTTTATGTTTTTTAGTTAATACACTCTGCCGTTACTTGACAAATACACGGGAAGGGAAGTTAAAATAAAATCACATGGCATATAAGTCGGAAAATGACTTACAAGTAGGATTTTAAGGTATTTTTCAAGTATCATAATTCAGATAAGTTTCTATGATTAATTTGCAATATAAATTGTTAATTATTTGAAGAAAACCAACGACTATCGACGGCATGTCTTGCAGTTAAAATTTACTTAATCATTTATGACTTTTTATATTATTTTAGAAGATAATATAAATAAAAAACATTTTTCGTCTATGTAATATGATCAAAAATAGATTATGAATTTTAATAAATGATTGAATTTTAGAAAAAATTTTCATTTTAAATAACTTATGTGTCAAGAACTTTAAAATTATAATTTAAATTTC
>CAZFPN010000109.1:0-3213 GCA_964521015.1 uncultured Rickettsiales bacterium
TTACTGTTATTATAATTAATGCTTTTTACCCTTTCAAAAAGCCACTTTTCACCCTTTTCGAGCAAATCTTTTGGGGCTTTCACTTCCGCAAAAATCGCAGGAGTAATTTTGTTGACCTGCTTATCAGTCGCCTGTGCGGAAAGAACAACGGCAATCAGCAATGTAAAGGCATTTTCGTGTATTAGCTCTATCTTTGCATTTGGGTTTTGAAGGGAAAGTATCTCAAAAATTTGCCTGATTTCGTGCTTTTTCATAGTTTTGTAAAATTTCTTCAAAGTGCGACCTTTTGATTTTGACTTTATTCGTTTCAACAAATCGTTTTAATTCAGCGACAAAAAGGCTAAAAGAACGGCTTGTTCGCTCAATTCCGCTCATCATAAAGGAAAGGACATCTTCTTTGATAAAAATGCCGTTTTCCCTTAAAAATTCAGCACATATGAGGTGAAAATCAAGCTTTGCTTCGTCTTCAAAGCTCACTTTTAGCGAACTTTCAAAGCGAGAGCGAAGGTCAGGAAGAGCAAATTGCGGTGAAAATCTGCTGTTTGAAAGCCCAATAAAGCTTATTCCTTTGGAAATTAGGGTTCTTGAGATATCTAAAAATAAAAGTTCATTTTCAAAATTTTTCGTTAGAAATGAAGGTAAATTCACAAAAACCAAGCCTTCTTTAATGGAAAGATAGTCGGTATTGCCTTTTATTACATACTGAAAGTTGGATTTTGCAAGTTCATTCGTGATTTGATTGAAATTTTCTTCCTCTAATTTAAGATTTATGAAAGTGTTTTGAGCAAAAGCGAACGATGTAAAAAAGTTGAAATTTCCAACTTGAGCGAAATTGAAAAATGCAACCGAAATTGGGCTTTTATTGTTGAAATTAAATGTGGTCTGCATCTTTTTTAAAAAAAATTGAGACTAAAATTGACAATGCAATACTAACACAAATAAAACCTAGGGAGTATGCGATTGGAACATGGTAAAACGGGGCAATCATCATTTTAATTCCAATAAAAACCAAAATGGCGGAAAGTGCATATTTTATATAGTAAAAGTGCTTCATTACATTGGCAATGAGGAAGAAAATCGCCCTCAGACCCATCAATGAAAAGAAATTCGCCGTTAAAACCACAAAAGGGTTGGTCGTGATGCCGAAAATCGCAGGAATGGAATCAAGGGCGAAGATTAAGTCGGTAAAGCCAACGAAAACCATCGCAATAAAAATTGGTGTGAAAAAGAGTTTTCCGTTGATTTTCATAGTAAAATCGTCCCCTTGCATCTTTTCAGTTGTTGGGATGATTTTTTTAATGAAATTGATGATTTTATTCTGGGAAAAATCTTGCTCTTTTTCCTTCACGATAATCAACTTTATTCCTGTAAAAATCAAAAATAAGGCGAAAAAATACATTAAAAAATTGAATTTTGCAATCAATGCTGCACCGACAAAAATGAAGCAGGCACGCAAAATAATCGCCATAATAATTCCCCAAAATAAAACTCTTTCCTTGCCTTCTTCTGTGAGCTTAAAAAAGCTGAAAATAATGTAAAAAACGAAGATGTTATCAAGGCTTAAGGTGCGCTCAAGGAAGTATCCCGCTAAAAATTCTTTTGCGACGATTTTATCAAATTCAAAGAATAAAATTGCAAAAAATATCAGTGCAACAACCTTCCAAAAAGCGAAATTTACAACCGCTCCCCTGAAGGTAAAATGCTTAACTTTAAAAAAAATGATGCAATCAAGAATGAAGCAACAAAGCATAAAAATAAGCTCAAATGTATAAATATTCATAGCATTTTAATAAATTTTTCAAATAAATATCTGCTGTCGTTTGGCCCTGCACTTCCTTCTGGGTGGTATTGAACTGCGAAAATTTCGCCTAACTCAAAACCATTGAAAACTTCGCCTTTTTTAAGAGTTATTCCCTCAATTACTCCGTCAAAAAGTGAACGATGGGTGACGATTAAGTGTGCGGGCAAGCCTTCATCAGAACAGGCGAAACCGTGATTTTGTGGGGTAATTTCAATTATTCCGCTTTCGTAATTGATGACAGGCTGATTCACCCCTCTGTGACCTTGTGGCAGTTTTATGAGCTTTCCACCGAAAAGTCCGCAGATTATTTGATGCCCTAAACAAATTCCAAAAATAGGGATTTTGGCTTTAGCAACGGCAAGAATTGTCTCCCCTGTGTGTTTAATTGTTTCTCTTGGGTCGCCTGGTCCGTTTGAAAGAAATACACCATTAGGATTGTATTTTTCAACCATTTCAAAGCTTGCATTGTAAGGCAAAACAACAACTTTAAGCCCATATGATGCGAAAATTCTTAATATGTTTTCTTTAATGCCATAATCAAGCACAACAAGGGTTTTTTCTGTGTTTCCTTCGCTGTAAATATATTCTTTTTTTGTTGAAGCGATGGCGGTTAAGTCTAGCCCTTCCATCTGAGGGATATTTTTCAACTCTTCTTTTAATTTTTCAACCTCATTTTCGTCCTTGATTGAAGCGATGACGCAATTTGACACAACTTTTGAGCGAATTTTAGATGCGATAAGCCTTGTATCAACCCCGTAAAGCACTGGGATGTTGTGGCTTTTGGCGAATTCAACCAAATTACCTTCACTTCTAAAGTTTGAATCGCTGGTGATTTCGTTTCTCACAATTATGCCTTTTGCCGATGTCTTCCCTGCATTTTCGCTATCTTCTGCATTGAAACCTGTGTTGCCGATGTATGGGAAGGTGAAGGTGATGATTTGCCCTGTGTATGAAGGGTCTGTGATGGATTCTTGATAACCAGTCATGCCTGTGTTGAAGCATATTTCCCCGAATGCTTTGCCCTCAAAAGGCATAAAACCTTTGAAAACTTCGCCGTTATCAAGTATCAAAACTGCATTGTGTCTCATAAATTTATTTCTATTTCGTTGATTTTTGTTTGTGGAAGACTTGCAATTTGAAGGCTTAAAGTGCTGTCTTCAAGCACCTTTTCTTTAAAATTCGCCTGCAATCCCGAAAGTATTTTGCTAAAACCGTGATTAAAGGGAGATATGACCGTTGTCGTGCCAATTCCCTGCAACCCTAAATTGAAAAATGCAAGTTCAAGATTGAAATTTTCTTTGAAAACCGAATGCACCATTGGTAAAAAATTGCTTGTCCCTTTTATGCTGATTGGCAAGGTAAAGTTTCGTGAATAAGAAAAGCGGATTCCAGCTTCCCAAAGCCCTAAAATC
>CAZFPN010000110.1:0-3191 GCA_964521015.1 uncultured Rickettsiales bacterium
TCATAAGCACGTTGAAGGAAGGTTGAATAAACGAAACAATAAGGTTTTTTGCCTGATGCTGCCAACCCAGCAGAAAATGTCACGGCATGCTGTTCGGCAATTCCAACATCAAAAAAGCGGTCGCTGAACTCGGTTGCGAAATTTGAAAGTTCGCTTCCTGCTTCCATTGCGGGCGTGATGGCGAAAATATCTTTTTCTTTCCTTGCAATTTCGCATAATTTCGCACTTGCTGTCAGGCTAAAACTTGTGAATGACTTTTTCGCTTGCTTGCCAGTTGCGATATCAAAAGGGGAAACTCCGTGGTATTTATCGTGTGAATTTTCAGCGGGAATGTATCCAAAGCCTTTAATCGTTTTGATATGAAGAAGAATTGGTTTTTGAGGTCTTGTTTCCTTGAAATGACTGAATATTTCCACTAAATTTATGACGTCGTGCCCATCGTAAATTCCGTGATAAGAAACATCAAGGCTTTCAAAGAAGTTTTCATCCGTTGTCATTGCTTTTAAACCTCTTTCTGCGGTTTTTAAGATTTTAAGGAAACCATCAGGAAGGACTTTTTTTGTAAATTCCCTCATCTCAAGCATCTGTGAAGAATTTGCTATATTTGAAAGGTATTTGCTAAAAGCCCCAGTTGGCGGGGAAATTGACATATCGTTATCATTTAGCACGATAATTAGGTTGCCCTTGACACTTGAAGCATTGTTTAAGCCTTCAAATGCAAGCCCTGCACTCATTGCACCATCGCCAATTATTGGAATAACGAAGTTTTCCTCTGAAATTCCAGCCATAATTCCAAGCCCAGCGGAAATTGAAGTTGAGCTGTGCCCTGCCCCAAAAACATCGTGCTTGCTTTCAAAAATGTTGGTAAAGCCTGAAATTCCGTTTTTTTGCCTAATTGTTGAAAGTCGCTCTTTCCTTCCTGTGAGAATTTTATGAGGATAGCTTTGATGACCCACATCAAAAATCAGCCTATCTAAAGGAGAATTAAAGACATAATGCAGAGCAACCGTAAGTTCAACAACACCTAAATTCGCCCCCAAGTGTCCCCCAGTTTTGGAAATTGTTTCAATTAAGAATTTACGCAATCCGCTTGAGAAAGAAGGTAACTCTTCCCTTGAAAGTGCTTTCAAATCGGCGATTGTTTTAAATTGTTCAAACGAATTCTGCGAAGACATACTAAATTCCAACGATAAACATATTATTCAAATTTGCAAATTCAATTGCCTCTTGCTGTTCTATGAAAATGCACTTTCCAGATTCAACGAAAATGCCAGAAAAACCAGCTTTATGAAGGTTTTGCATGGTTTTAAGACCAAAAGTTGGCATATCTATTTTAAGTGTTTGCCCCACTTTGGAAGATTTCACTAATATTGGTGCGTTTTTGCTTTTATATCTTAATTCGCCTGCTCTTTGAATTAGTGCATCAGTGCCTTCAAGGCCTTCAATTCCAAGGATAATGCCTTCTTGAATGGCAACAGACTGCCCAACATCAAAACGAGAAATTGTTTGAAGCAAATCAAAACCAAGTTCGCCATCTTGCTTTGAAAGGGTTGAAGGGGTTGATTTTGTCAAAATTCCTTTTTGAATGACTAAATTTCCAGCCAATTCGCTTGCCCCTTTTATGTTTAATCCGTTTTTTTCCACAAAATTAATAATTGTTTTTAAAAGGTTATCGTCCCCTTTCATTTTTAACTTCAAAATTTGAAATAGCAAGAAAAAGCCTTTAAAATCAGGGAATAATTTTCTAAAATTTGGCTTTTTGACACTTCCAACAAAACATACATCTTGAATTTTATGCTTTTTGACTAGATTAATCATTTTGCCAACTTTAACAAAGCTTATTGTTTGAAAAGAAAATCCTTCAAGCTTGGAATATTCAATTTCTGCCTCTTTTAAAGCGATAATGAAGACTTCATCTTTTTTATAATTTGCGATGATTTCAAAAGGAAGTTTCCCCCCGCCGATTATAAGACAAATTTTAAACATCTTGTTCTTTCGTTTCTTTATCCCACTGACACAAACTTCTTGAACCGCAATTTAAAACGAAGTTAAGAAGAATTTTGATTTTTTCGTCTGTTGTTTTTTCTAAAAGATTCTTCGCCGTTTCAAAAACATTGCCTTCAAAAAGAGCTTCGTAAGTTGATTTTATTGCCTTAATTTCCAACGAACTAAAGCCATGCCTTTTTAAACCAATAATGTTAAGACCTCTCAACTTGTTTTCTCTATTCCCTGTGTAAAGTGTAAAAGGGGGGACATCAGCACCAACTCCACTCATTCCTCCTATCATTGAGTTTCTTCCTATTCTCACAAATTGATGAATTCCTGAATTTCCACCAACGATGACATTATCTTCAATTAGAACATGTCCTGCTATGCCGACATTGTTTGCGATGATGCAATTATTGCCAATTTGGCAGTCATGACCTATATGAGAAGCTATCATAAAAAGGTTGTTATCGCCAATTTTCGTGTAAAGACCTCCGTGTTCTGTGCCTGCATTTATCGTGACATGTTCCCGAATTATGTTGTTTTTTCCGATTTCAGTAAAGGATTTTTCGCCTTTATACTTTAAATCTTGCGGAATTGAGCCAACTGATGCAAAGGAATAAATCGTTGTTCCTTCACCTATTGCTGTGTTTCCTGAAATTGAAACATGATTCGTAAGTTTAACATTCTTTCCAATTTTAACATTACCTTCAATTACACAATAAGGGCCTATGTAAGCACCTTCATCAATTACTATATCACCTTGCAAAAACACGACCGTATTATGCACAAAAGCCTGTTTTGAAATTTTAAGGTTCACTTCTTTTTCTAGCATCTTTTTAAAAAAAATAAAAAAACAATTGACTTAATATAAAATTGATTTTCTATTTTATCAAGTGTTTTTAAAAAAAATGTTTTTTTTGTTTAAATTAGTGTTTGTTGCTTTTGGAATGTTGTATTTTAGCGGTCTTTATGCCAAAGCTCCAACATCAGATATTCCATCTAAATTAGATGGAGGCTTTAAATTTGCTTGCCATTTAAGGCAAGTGCCGACTTTTGGAATAAAATCTGCCACTTACAAAGAAAAGGAAGTTAAAGTTAGTGAATTTGAAAATACAACGACAATAATTCCTCACGGACGGTCAATTTATGTGAATTGTGAAGATGAAAATTACGTTTTCGGTGTAAAGACTAAAAATTTTTTT
>CAZFPN010000111.1:0-1341 GCA_964521015.1 uncultured Rickettsiales bacterium
TGTATTAACAACAATTATATTTTAAGTTAATCATATTTTAATCTTATTTAGTAATTCCTTTATTTGCTCTTTTAAGGAGATTTCTTCTTCTTTTAAGTCCGCTATTCCAGAGTTGATTTCGTTGATAATTGCATTGATATAACTTTTCTCTTCTAAATTGATTTTTTCTGAAGCACTGTAAGAGTTATGGCTGATGCTTATTGAAGTCCCTATATAAAAATTGTGATTTGCTTTTGCTGATTTTGACTGCGAAATTTTTGTTTCCATGTCTTTTATTTGTGCTTGGGTTTTTGTGTTTTGGTTTGCCTTGTTTGTAGTTTCCGTAGAAGTGTTTTGAGGGATGTTTTTAGCTGTATCTTGTTTATTTTGAGAATTATTTTGAGGGATATTTTGCTTTACTTTCACCTCTTGCCTCTTTATTTTTTCCCATTTTAATGCACCAACTCTTTCTGCGAATGCAGGAATGCTGGAAAATAGAAGGAAAATAAACAAAAAGACTTCAAAATGTTTATATATTGCTTTTTTTTCAATCTTACATAAAGTGTTTTGCATAAAGTCAATAATTTAATTGTATAATTTTATTTTACAATTTTTTTATTAATAATGCAAGAAAAATTTTAAAATTTCAACTTTTAGTTGAATAATGTTGTGGGAATGAAGTATCTAACCCCGACTTTTGCTTCAATTGCTTTGAATTCCAAGTTTTGTTTCGTGATTTCAAAGCGAGCTTTATTCAAAGAAGAAGAATGGCTTAATTCAACGAAAATGCTTAGGTTTTCAGCGATTTCCTTTTCTGCACCAACAAGAAATGTGAAGCTTTTAATCATCTGTTTTTCTTTTTCGTCAAAAATTCCTCTTGCATATTCAAGGGTGAAGTTTTGGAATTTTAAGCCAAAGCCAGCATAAACTGTCGTTTCCGCTTCAACTTGATAGCCAAATCTTGAATTGAGGAAAATTGCATAGCTACTGTTTGCGGAAATTGCATTTTGATTGTTGCTACCGATTTTAGTTTTGCCTATATCTAAGCCTAATTCCCCGCCAATTATGAATTTATCAAAAGTTTTAACATAGCCTGTCAAAAGGGAAACATTCATATTAAAGCTTGAGGCGCTTGATTGAATTTTGCCAATTTCATCGCCAGAAAGCCTTGCTTGAGCGATTTCCTCTTGCTTTTTTATGATGTTTGCGGGGATGGAATTAAAGGCAAATTCTAGGTTTTGCTTTTCTTTTTCTAAATTTCTTTTCGCCTGCTCTAAATTTTGAATTTCGTTTCTTGTGTTTGCAATATCTTTTAAAGTTTGCTGAACGGCAGGGCTTAATGGGTCTATTAAAGCTTGAGTT
>CAZFPN010000111.1:1351-3101 GCA_964521015.1 uncultured Rickettsiales bacterium
GAGTTTGCAATAGAACCTCTTGTTGTTTTTGCAATAATTCCCATCGCTCTATTTCAATTTGCTTAGCAGTAATTTCCGCTTTTTTATCAGCGATTTCATTGGGAATTGTCGACTTTTCGCTTTCTAGCTTTTTAATTGCCGTTTTTGCTTCGTTTATAATCGCATTTATATACTGCCTTGCATTTTCGTTTGCCCTGCCTGCGGAATTATAAACATTGTGAGAAAGGTTTAACGCACCACCTAAATAAAGGTTTTCCTTTGCTTTTGGGGAAAAAGTTTTTCTGTAAGTTGGCTGATTTTTCACTTCCACTGCAACTGGTTTTATTTCAATTGGCTTTGCTTCAAGAGGCTTGATTTCAACTGGTTTTGGTTGATTTTGCTTTCCTTGATTTTGCATTTGTTGGGGGGTTTTAATTTCTTCTTTTTTCTGCATTTTTTTAAGTGCTAATACACCTCTTTTGACCTTCTTTTCTTCAGCAAAAGCTTTTTTTCCTGAGATTGCAAAATGCGAAAATGTCAAAAAAATAACAGCAAACATTTTGATATATATTCTAAACATAAATCCTTTAAATAAAATTGTCGTTCTTTATAAAGCAAAAATGATTATTTGTCAAGAAATTTTATTCCTGATAATAACGAGGCATTATTAATTATAGGTTGTAAATTTTACTTGACAATTGATGTTTTTGCATTTAGGAATTAACTGTATTTAGCAAATATGCAAAAAAAATTATTAATATAAATTACTTATTTATGAAACTTGTATCAATGTTGACATTAATCCTTTTAATTGTTGGAGGTTTAAACTGGGCGCTTTTCGCCTTTGGAATTAACCTTGTATCAATCATTTTCGGTGCTATTCCTGTGCTTGAAAAATTGGTCTACATTCTTGTTGGGGCTTCTGCCGTTTATCAAGCGACAAAAATTGGGAAAAACTAATTTTTGAAGGTCTTTCCAAGGCCGATAATTGCAAAAACCAAGATGGTCGTGTGATAAAAAAGGCTTAAAAAGGTTATTCTCACGCCAAAAATCTTCGGTTTTAAAGAACATTCTGGCTTGCTATTCATAATTTCCCTTTTAATTTCTTCAATGCTAACAGCCTGACTAACCGCATTGCAAGTGAAGTCAATCACCCCTTCTTCAACCAAAATGTGGAAAATTCCAACACACACAGCGAAGATAAAGCACAAAATCACGAAAGGGAAAGAAAGCCTCGCAGGGAAAAATGGTAGGGCAAAAACCGCAAGAAAATAAGGCACGCGGGCGATTGAGCAGATCTGACAAGGGGCGTATCCCAGTTTGAATTGAAGGGTCAAAAATGCCAAAATTCCAAGCAGAACAAGAATTAAAACGAGCTTGCTACTTAAGGTTTGAATAATATTCTGCGACTTCTGCATCTACTTTAAAAATATTTTTATTGAAAGGTTCAAGGAAAAGCCCTTCCAAGCTTTTTGCACGCGAAAGGCACACATATGCTTGACCGTTCGCAAAACAACGGGATATATCGGTTTTAATGCCTTCAAAAGTTAACCCTTGCGATTTGTGAATTGTCACCCCATATGCAAGCTGTAAAGGTAGTTGTGTAAAGCTAAAAAGCACTTCGGAAGAAAAGGCGTCTTCAATTAAAAAATCGTTTGTCATAATCACCACTGGGTGCCTGATTTCGTCAAACAAAACCACGGGAAAGCCCTTATCAAAATCAACGATGTTGCCCATAGTCCCGTTGCAAAGCCCTTCTTCAAGGTTTATA
>CAZFPN010000112.1:0-1194 GCA_964521015.1 uncultured Rickettsiales bacterium
ACCTGCACTTTCTTCCCCGTGAAAATGAATGAAGAGAGCATAAAAAACGGCAACGTGTAAAAGCAGTTTTAAAGAAACCTCAACGACTTTATCTTTCATATTTTTAAAAAATTTACTTGCAAGTATATTTTATTTATTTTAATATCTTTTAAGATGCAAGTGTTTTTTTATTTTTTATGCACAAATTAATCGTGCGAGGTCTTAAAAAGTCTTATAAAAAAAGGGAAGTCATTAAAGGTGTTGATTTTGAAATTTCTTCAGGGGAAAGTGTTGCGATTTTAGGGCCAAATGGGGCAGGAAAGACAACATGCTTTTATATGATTGTTGGAATTGTAAGACCAGACGAAGGAAAGGTAATGCTTGACGGCGAAGAAATTACCAACCTTCCAATTCACATTAGGGCGAGGCTTGGAATTAGCTATCTTCCGCAAGAACCTTCCATTTTTCGGGGCTTAAGTGTTGAAGAAAACATTATGGCAGGTCTTGAATATTCCTGCAAAAATAAAGAAGAAAGAGTGGCAAAGCTTGATGAATTGCTAAATGAATTTAAAATTTCTCATCTCAGAAAATCGCTTTCCATATCGCTTTCAGGAGGGGAGCGCAGAAGGCTTGAAATCGCCCGTTGCCTTGCTACAAAACCGAATTTTGTCCTTCTTGATGAGCCATTTGCAGGGGTTGACCCTGTTTCCGTTGCTGATGTAATTTCAATCGTTTCCCACTTGAAGGAAAGAGGAATTGGAGTTTTAATCACCGACCATAATGTGCGAGAAACCTTAAAAATCGCAGATAGAGGTTACATAATTTACAACGGAAAGGTGCTTGTTTCTGGAAATGCGAAGGAAATTACTTCAAATGAAGAAGCAAAAAAATATTATCTAGGCGAAAACTTTACTTAAAATTATGCTTAAACTGACTTTATTCTTACTGATTTTTTTCGTTAAAGCCTTTGGAATGGAGGCTGTTAAGGTGGAAAACCTGAAGCCAATCTCACTTTATTTTGAATTGAAAGACGGCAAAAAAGCTTTGATTTACAGGGAATTTGAAAGGGGTGGAAGAAAGCGGTTTTTGGCATCTGATGTCAGCACTTTAAAAACATACATTCTTTCAAAAGAAGATTTAGGCACTGAAATTAAAGGTTTTGAAGAAACTCGTCTTTACAAAGCCTTAAAAAAGCCACCGATTAAGGGTTTTTCC
>CAZFPN010000112.1:1204-1972 GCA_964521015.1 uncultured Rickettsiales bacterium
CCTTTCAAGATGGTTATGTTTTAACAATTGACCTTTGCACGAAACCAAAAAACAAGAGCAAAAAATTTGAAAAAGAACTTTTTGAATATTTAGCAAATTTAAGCGAAACCACCGAAAGCCCAACCCCTGTTGTCATTGCGATTTCTGAAGCTTGGATAAAAGAAGAAGAGGCAAATTTTAATTACATAAAATCGCTAGAAAAGGCTAATAAGCTTGCAATTACTTGGGTCAACCATTCAAAAACGCACCCTGTGAACGATGGCAAATTTTTAACTGCCAAAAATGTTGATTTTGCCAAAGAAGTGCTTGATGTTGAAAAGATTTTACTTGAAAAAGGTGAAATTCCTTCTGTGTTTTTTCGCTTTCCGGGGCTTGTTTCAAATGAAGAATTAAGAGCCGAACTTTCAAAACTTTCCCTAATTCCTCTTGATTCCAACGCTTGGCTTGCAAAGGGTGAAAAGGTGAAAAATGGCAGTATGATTTTAATTCACGGCAATGGAAACGAGCCAAGTGGAGTGAAAATGCTAATAAATCAGCTCAAAAAAGATGGCAACTCAAGGTTAGTCAGCATCTATCATAATTAATATTTAGTCTTGAAATGGGTCTTTTTGTAAAATTGAATATATTAAGTCCTTTGCAATTTCTATTATTGAAGAATATAATATCTCTGGTCTATCTTTGAAAGTTTGAAAAATGGATTTGTCGGATGATGAGAATTTTCCAGTAAATTTATCAAAACTATCTTGATGAGAAGCAAGTTTATTTCTT
>CAZFPN010000112.1:1982-3090 GCA_964521015.1 uncultured Rickettsiales bacterium
AAAATAATAAGGAAGTAAAGAAAAAATAAAAAGAAATGACAATGATATAATATTAAACATAATTGTTTACAATTTAATAACCTTCATATATCACTTAAACTTGTTTTACATCTTGATGAGAAGCAAGTTTATTTCTTGTAAATTTTATTAATTGCATTCTTGAAATATGTTTTTCTGAAATTGGAAGGTTAAGGTATAAATCTAATCTCGTTTCTACTATATAAGGTGATTTCAAGTTAGATACACTATAAATCATTCCCATCGGCAAGGCAAATGGATTTTTAACATAATCATCAATAGCATGAAATTCCTTGCATTGAAAAAAAGAAACATTATTTAAAGTTGATGTTCCTAAGGTAATATAATTGTTGTCATTTGAAGAAACTAACTTATTGTAAAAACTTTGAAAGCCTTGATTTTTTTGCCAATTTCCTTTTGGGGTAATTATCATTTCTTTAATTTTTAAATGAGGTAGATTTTGATTTTCATTGAACGAAAAATTATGAGCATTTAAAGATAAAAACGATATTACATTTCCAAATTGCTTCTTATTTTTAAATAATCTATTTTCCGCAAGAAAGAGTTTGTCTAGTAAAATTGAAATTTCTTCACCAGTTTCGGCAACTATATTTTTATAATCGCTGTAGTTTAATTTGAAGATTTCATTTTTAAAAGTAATCAATTTCTTGTTGATTGATTGAATATTTCTTTTGAAATTTTCTTCAATATCCTGCATATTTCTATATATTTTTCCTGAAAGTCAAGATAAAAATCAAAACATTACTGATTCATAAAGTCGAAGAAGTCAGCATTTGTCTTTGTTTTATCCATCTTTTCAAGCAAAAATTCCATAGCCTCGTGAGGTGTCATTCCTGAAAGCACACGGCGGAGCATCCACATTTTGCTTAAGATTTTTGGCTGTATCATCTCTTCCTCTCTTCTCGTTCCTGATTTTAGAATGTCAATAGAAGGGAAAATTCTCTTATCCGCAAGCTTCCTATCAAGCACGATTTCACTGTTTCCCGTCCCCTTAAATTCCTCAAAAATCACCTCATCCATACGAGAGCCTGTATCCACCAGTGAAGTTGCAATAATGGTTAGCGAGCCT
>CAZFPN010000113.1:0-3040 GCA_964521015.1 uncultured Rickettsiales bacterium
TTTTGTCTCCTAATTTTAGTTTTATAGAATTCTCTAAAAAGTTGTCCATAATTTTATTCATAGATGTAATCTTCAAGGAAGCTCCCCCTTGTTGGGTGTTTTAGCTTTCTCAAGGCTTTTGCCTCAATTTGTCTAATTCTTTCGCGCGTCACCCCGAACTGCCCGCCCACTTCTTCAAGGGTGTGGTCAGAAGACATACCGATTCCAAAGCGCATTCTAAGCACTCTTTCTTCGCGAGGAGTAAGGGTTGCAAGCTGTTTTGATGTTATTTCTTTCAAGAATTGTTCCGCCACAAGTTCATAAGGGGACTTTGTGTTTGGGTCTTCAATGAAGTTTCCAACGGAATTTTCATCGTCGTCCCTGACTGGAGTTTCAAGGCTGATAGGGTCTTTCACGATTCGCATCATTTTCATGACTTTATCAACACCAATGCTCATTTTGTTTGCAATTTCTTCTGGCGAAGGGTCTCTGCCGAGTTCTGCGGTTAAGTCCCGCGTGACTTTGTTCATTTTAGAGCAGTTTTCTATCATATGAACGGGAATTCTAATTGACCTTCCTTGGTCGTTAATTGCCCTGACAATTCGTTGCCTTATCCACCAAATTGCATATGTTGCGAACTTGCAACTTCTTCTGTATTCAAACTTATCAACAGCTTTGATAAGCCCAATGTTCCCTTCTTGAATTAAGTCTAAAAGTGGGACATTTTTATTCGCATATCTCTTCGCAATTGCAACGACAAGCCTCAAATTGGCTTCTATCATTTCTCTTTTTGCTTTTTTTGTCTCCCTGTTATTTCGCTGCAACATAGCAACAAGGGATTTGAAGGTTGAAATCTTCGTTTGTGCCTTTTTCTGCTTTAAAATCAAGATGTTTGCGATGTAATTTTTAATGTCGCTTTTTCGTGCAATCATACCTTGCAAAATCTTCTTATTCTTGATTGCTTTGACATCTTCCCCAGCAAAAATCGTGCTTAACATTGCTTCGTTTTCAATTATGTAATTTGCTTTAAAAAGTTCTTCAATCACTTGATATTCATTAATTCCAAAGGAAGAAACGGCTTTTGCGATGGCAACTTCGTTCCTAATGATTTCCTTGTTGACTTCAAAAATTTCGTAGGAAATTTCATTCACGATATTTTGGTGGATTTTTACATCTCTCAAAAGCTCGTAGCACTGCCTGGCCAAGGCTTCGTATTTAGGGTTTTCTAAAATGTTTGCATCCCCTGATTTGGCATTTAAGTTAAGCATCTGCTTTGAAATTTTTGCAATTTCGGAAAAGCTGGAAACTACATCTCCCGTAAGGGTTTTTTCCATGACAGAAAAGGAAATAGTGCCTGTTTTAAGGAAGTCTCCCCCATCTTCTTTTTCGTCAAGAAGGTCGTCATCTGCATAATCTTCGTTATCAAGGGCATCTTCGTCAAATTCTTCCATTGGTGCAGTGAAGACATCTTCCTGTTCGCCGTATTTTGAATAATAAAGCGAATCTATTTCAACGACTTCACGAATTAAAATGCCTTCATTTGCGATTTCATCGTATATTTTAATCATTTTTTGTAATGTCAGCGGTGCTTTTATCATCACTTCTATGACTGAATTTTTGCCGTCTTCTATCTTTTTTGCGATGGCAACTTCGTCTTCTTTTGTCAAAAGTGGCATTCCCCCAATTTCCTTGATGTAAGTTTTGGTTGAATTTTTCGTTCCAGCTTGGGATTCCGATGTTTCTTCACTTTCGTTTTCTGATTTTTTTGGCTTTGTTTTGGCGATTTGAATACCATAATCTTGCAGGAAGGAAATCACAGCAGAATAATATTCGGGGGAAACATCAATCGGGAGCATCTCTATAATCTCGTTATAGGTTATAATTCCGCCATCTGCCTTTGCCCTGTTGATTATTTCCTTGGCCATTTTAAGAACGGCAACGGAGCCTTCCTGTTTCTTTACCTCTTGATTTTGGGGCTTGAAACCTTCGTCTTTTTTTTCTTTTTTCATTTTTTTTCCTTTTTTACTAGATAAATTATTATCTAAAGGACTTTTTCTATCATTGTCAAGCGCTAAATGTAATTTTTTTTCATTTTTTTTTTCAGACTTTATTTCAACGACACTTTCCTTTGATTTAACAGGCTTTTCGCTTGTTTTAGCAGGAATTTCTTTTGTTTTTAAGGGCTTTTCTTTAATTTTGATAAGATTTTCTGGGGAAGGATTTTTTGACTTTGACACCTTTTCAGCCTTTTCTTCTTTGATTTTTGCTAAAGAATTTTGCTTTTTTAGCAAGGTTTTTTGGGATTTTTGTTGGCTTTCGGGGATGCTTTCTTTTGAATTTTTGCCCTGAATTTGCATTGGAATTTTTACCGATTTTTCGGCTACCTTTACTGGCTTTTCAGTTGATTTTTGGGCTGGAATTTCTTTCTTTTTGTTTGTAATTTTACCGATTATCTTTTCCTTTATTGATTTAAGAATAGAACCTTTTTTGGTCATTTTATTAGAAGAGCCCGTCATTTAACGAAAATAAGCACACATTATAACTCATAACTCACATCTTTCCATTTGTCAAGAATTTATTTTAAAAAAATTTTAAAAAAGAGGTTGACAAATAAAAATTTGTCTTTCACAAGTTAGTTTATTTTATTTGTCTTTTTTTATGAATTTGGTTTGTCCTTCGCTACTTTCCGCCAATTTCGCTGACTTAAAAAGCGATATAACCCTTTGCGAAGAAGCTGGAGCACAAATTTTACATTTAGATGTAATGGATGGTCACTTCGTGCCGAACATAACGATTGGCCCTGTTGTTGTTGAAGGTATTAGAAAAGCGACAAAGCTAACTTTAGACTGCCATTTGATGATAGAAAACCCCGAAAAATACATAGACCAATTCGCGAAAGCAGGGGCGGATATCATAACAATTCACACGGAAGCGGTTGTTCACCTTGAACGTGCTGTCAAGCAAATCAGAAATTTAGGGCTGAAAGCGGGCATTTCCCTTGTGCCAACAACTCACGAAAGTGCTTTGGAATACATCATTCATGAAATTGATTTAGTCCTTC
>CAZFPN010000114.1:0-2844 GCA_964521015.1 uncultured Rickettsiales bacterium
TCGCTTGAAAACGAAGTAAAAAAAGCCATCGAACTTAAAGAAAAACAAATTAGTGATTTGCGGGCTCAAATGGTTAATTCATCAGTAGAAATAATCGTTTCTCAAATTTTACCACAAATCCAATTATTTGAAAAAGAGCTAGCAAATTTAAAACAGCAGGGCACAAATTTTGAAGCACAAGTTTCGCAATTGGAAGATAGCAAGAACACGGTGGAGCAAGAATTGAATATGCTTCCTCTTGAAATGCAGATTTTAGCAGATAAAATCGCGGAGGCACAAATTTACGATAGCGAAATCAAGGGAATCAAAAACGATGCTTCCGCTTTGAATTTACATGTTTCCCTTTTGGCTGGATATGTCAAAACCTTCAATAAATTAATGGTTGGGGCAGAATTAGGCTTAGATTTAGGGAAAATTGGAATTGGGAGCATCTCAAATGACGAAATTTCCGCAAATAGCAATTACGGAATTTCCCTAACTTCAAGGCTTGGATACAAGGTAAAGCAAGATTTAACCCTTTACGGAGGAGTTGGCTTAAAATTCCAGAAATTCAACTTAGCATATGTCAACAAATTCGTTGATTCCAAAACAGATGCCAACATAAAAAGCTTAAAACTGCTTATCGGTGGGGAAAAGCAATTTAACGAAAAAATCAGCATTTTCGTTGAATTAAGCCATTCTTCTTCCCTAAACAAAGCTCGTTTTGAGGCAACAAAGCAAGATTTGGAATTCAAAGCAATTGAAGCAAAAGTCGGGGTTAGATACTTCATTCCCACAACATTATTCAACTAATCTTTAAGCATTAATTTAAGCATTTCCTTAGCATAAACAGAAATTTCCCCCTTTCGTTTTAAAATGTAAAAATCACACACTGGCTCTAAATTGGGGCATTCCTTAAATATCAGTTTTTCCTTGTGCCAAGTGGCATAAAGCCTTTCTCCCCCCACAATAACCATTCCTTCGCGTGCAATTCCAAAGCATATTTCAGGTGTTTTATTGAAAATTTTAAAGCGACTTCCAGCAAAAGAAGGGTTAAGCGAAAGATATTCAAATTTTGAAACCATATTCCACGAAATTTCCCTCGCTTTTACATTGTGTAATGGGTGATTAAAGGGTATGTTAAGCCCAAAATAGCTCTTACGGAAGGGAATGTAAGAAATATTCGCTTTTTTGATGTGAAATTTAGGAATAGGAAAAATCACAAAGTCCACAACCCTTGAATTCAAAAGCAAAAGCCCCTCTTCTAGACTTGTATTATGAATTTCAAACTGAATATTTGGCTTTTTTTCTATCATTTTCTTAAAATAAGAAGGCATTATATAAGAAAAAATATATTCATTTGATGCAATTTTAACATTATTTTCATAATTTTCATTTATAAGTTGTTTTGCATTTTTGAAGATAAAATCAAGGTCGGTCAAAAATCTCCTTGAAAGCCTGTAAAATTTAAGACCATCCTTCGTTGGAATAAGCCTTTGGTTTTTCCTTTCAAAAAGCTTGAATTTCAAAGACTTTTCAAGAGTTGAAATTTGAAGGCTAATAGCAGAATGTGAAATATTCAAAACTTTAGAAGCCTTAATCGTGCTACCTTCTTCTATCACCGCACAAAAGCCCCTTAAAAGCTGTGTTTTATTCTTTTTATACCAATAATCTTTCATAACTTCTAAAAATCTAATATGTATAAGAAAAATTTATTTTTCAACTAATTATTTTAAATCAGTAAAAATTATTTTCCATTACTCAATCATTGCAACCCTCATTGCAGGTTAAAAAAGCCACAAACATCAATTTTCAGTTTTGAAAAAAAAATGTGAAGAAAAATATTGAATTGAAAAAATAAAAAAACTTCTTGCATAATATATTTTTTTGTTTTATATTTCAAGTAAAAAGTAAATATAGAAAAATGGAATACAAGAATTTTAGCATAAAACAACACAGGGAAGACTTCCTTTTTCTTCCACTAGGCGGAAGCAACGAGATAGGAATGAACTTCAATCTTTACCATAAAGACGGCAAGTGGCTTGTAATTGACTGCGGAATCGGTTTTGCAGACGAAAACATTCCCGGAATTGATATAACAACCCCCAAAATTGACTTTTTAGTGAAGCATAAACCAGATATTTGCGGGCTTATCATTACACACATTCACGAAGACCACATCGGCGGTGTCGGCTATTTATGGGAATTTTTGCGTTGCCCGATTTATGTCAGCAAAATTGGGAAGGAATTTGTCTCTCACAAGCTAAGGGAAAGGGGCATTAATCCTGAAGAATTAAAGATTTACGAGTTTGAAGAAAATGCAAATAAGGAAATCAACATAGGTCCGTTTTCCGTGGAAATGATAGGCATAACCCATTCCGTGCCAGAAATGTCCGCAGTCAAAATCAGGACTCCATTCGGGCATGTCTTCCACACGGGGGATTGGAAGCTTGATAAAAACCCAGTTGTCGGCCCTGAAAGCAACCTAAAAAGAATAAAAGAAATCGGGAACGAAGGTGTTTATGCGATGGTATGCGATAGCACAAACATTTTCAGCGAAGGGTGGAGCGGAAGCGAAGGAGACCTGCAAAAAAGCCTCACGAAGCTAATCAAAGACCAAAAAGGAAGAGTTTTAATCACCACTTTCGCCTCAAACATCGCAAGGCTTGAAACCATTGCGTCCGTTGCCAAAAAACTGGGCAGAAACATCGTTATTTCAGGCTTTTCCCTTTCAAGAATCGTTGATATATCAAAAAGATGCGGTTATTTACAAGAATACGACTTTTTAGATGCAAGGGAAGCCCGTGGTTTCAACAAAGATAAACTGCTAATTTTATGCACTGGTTGCCAAGGGGAAACGAATGC
>CAZFPN010000115.1:0-2841 GCA_964521015.1 uncultured Rickettsiales bacterium
GTCTGGTCCAAACCGAATTGGGCAGGGGATAGAATTTGATTATTCCTGCGTTCATGCGAGCTTTTCGCTGAAGGAAATGGGGGTGGAAAGCATTATGATAAACTGCAACCCCGAAACTGTTTCAACAGATTACGACACATCCGATAGGCTTTTCTTTGAGCCAATTTCCGATGAACACGTGATGAATATCATTGAAAACGAAATGCAAGAAGGCGAATTGCTTGGTGTCATCATTCAGCTTGGGGGGCAAAGTCCGCTTAAATTAAGGCAAACACTGAAGGCATCTGGCATTAAAATTTTAGGAATGGAAAAGGACGCAATTGATTTATGCGATGATAGAGCCGAATTTTCAAAGCTTGTCCGTGAAATTGGGGCGAAAGAAGCCTTAAGTTTTCAGTATAAAACAAGGGAAGACCTGCTTGAAACCGCCAAAAAGCTTGACTTCAAGTGCATAATTCGCCCCTCGTCTGTCATTGGTGGCAGGGGAATGGCTATTATTGAAGGGCTTTCTGAGCTTGAATATTATCTTGCAAACGAAACTGCGGTTATGGGCGGAATAATCAACCCTTTGCTTGAAAATGCGATAGAATTAGATGTTGACATTTTGCGCGATAAAACTGGAAAGTGCTTTATTTTTGGCATGTTGGAGCATATAGAATTCGCAGGCATTCACTCTGGAGATTCCAGCTGTTCCGTGCAACCTCGCTCACTTTCGGAAAAATTGATTGAGGAAATAGAAAAAATTGCCATCTCATTCGCCGAAAAATTGCAGGTTTTAGGGCTTATCAACATTCAAATTGCGGTTAAGGGGGAAGAAATTTTCGTGATTGAAGTCAACCCGCGTGCAAGCCGAACAGTGCCATTTACTGCGAAGGCAATTGGCTTTCCTGCCATCAAAACGGCGGTTAAGTTGATGTGTGGGCAAACTTTGGAAGAAGACGAGACCTTCAAAAAATTTCCACTTAAATGCGAAAGGAATGGATACTATGCCCTTAAAAAGCTTGGCTTTCAAGCTGTGAAAGAGCCTGTATTTTCTTTTGAAAAATTCTTAAAATCTGATATAGTCCGTGGCCCTGAAATGAAGTCTCTTGGGGAGGTGATGGGAATTGCCTCAAACTTTGGGCTTGCATATGCGAAAGCATTGATTGGCTCTGGGCAGAAATTCGCAACTTCGGGAAATGCCTTTGTTTCTGTAAAAGAGGGCGATAAAAACGAACACACCCTGCAAATTGCAAGAAAATTGAAGGCACTTGGCTTTGAAATTTTTGCAACAAAAGGGACGGCAAACTTCTTAAGCGAAAACGGAATTTTGTGTCAAGTTGCGCTGAAAGTCCACGAAGGGGGCAACCACATTGTGAAGATGATTGACGGAAAGGAAATTCATCTTGTCATCAACACGACTTCTGGGTTTAAGTCCCTACAAGATAGCTTTCTCATCCGCCGTGCGATTATTAGGAATAAAATCTTGCATTCAACAACGATAGAAGGCGGTCTTGCTATTACACAGGCAATTGAAGAGGTTAAAAAATCGCCTCTTGAAATTTGGAAAATCTAACAATGTCTTCCAGTTCGCTTTTTGTCTTTGATTAATGGAGGAAGTTTTTCTGAAAGCATTGCTTTTAGGTTAAGATATTACTCGCTTTTCTTCTGTCCTTTCAATGATTATAAGAACATCGCCTTCTGCAAAGCCTTCAAACCCTTCAATTTGAACACCGCACTCGTTACCTTGTGCCAATTCTTTAACATCTTCTTTGAAGTGCTTTAAGGTTTTTAGCTTGCCTTCTGCGATTTCCTTCCCAAATCTCATCACTTTTACGATGGCATTTCTGCGGGCAACACCCTTTTTCACCATAGAACCAGCGATTTTCCCAGATTTTGCGATGTCAAAAATTGCTCTCACTTCCACTTCCCCAATGTTTTCGTCTTTGATTAATGGAGGGAGTTTTTCTGAAAGCATTGCTTTTATGTCATCCACAATATTGTAAATGATGGAATGTTCCTTGATTATTACGGCATTTTTCCTTGCTAATTCTTGCTCTTTTGAGGAAACTTTGCTGGAAAAGGCGAAAATCACGGCATTATATGTTTTTGCATAGTTTATGTCAGCTTCTGTCACCTGCCCCACACCCGCTTGCATTACTTTTACTTCAATTTCGTTTGGAACTTTAATTCCAGAAATGCTGTATTTAATGGCTTCAATCGTGCTTTGGACATCAGCTCTAACAACAACATTGAATTGAATTTTTTCTTCTTTTGGCTTGAAAAACGAAGAAAGTTGAGCCTTCGCCCCAGCATTTTCTGCCTTTTTTTCTTTTCTGTGTTCGGCAATTTCCCTTGCTAACTTTTCACTTTCAACGACATTGAAGTTAATTCCAGGAATCGGAACATCGGGCAACCCATAAATTTCAACAGGCATTGAAGGTTCTGCGATTTTCACTGCTTCGCCGAGGTGGTTTGTCATTAAACGCACTTTGGAATAAATGCTGCCAATTACGATTATATCCCCTGTTTTTAGCGTTCCATTTTGGACTAAAAGAGTCGCAACGACACCTTTTTGCTTATCCATCTTTGCTTCCAACACTGCCCCTGAAGCGAGCGCATTCCATTCGGCTTTTGCATCAAAAACTTCTGCCTGAAGAAGAATTGCATCGCAGAGTTTATCAAGATTTGTGCCATTTTTTGCAGAAACGGGAACATAGAGGACATCTCCCCCGAGGTCATCAGAAACTAGCTCGTAGGCAAGCATTTCGTTTTTGACTTTCTGGACATCGGCATTTGGTCTATCAATTTTATTTATTGCAACGACTATAGGCACTCCCGCCCCTTTTGCATACTTGATGG
>CAZFPN010000116.1:0-2828 GCA_964521015.1 uncultured Rickettsiales bacterium
TGGTTTTGGTGGGCAATCGTTTATTTCATCGCAACTTTCAAAAATCGCAAAAGTCAAAGAAATGATAGCAAAAACAGGCAGAGAAATCATCTTACAAGTTGATGGTGGCATTGACGAAGAAACATCTAAACTTGCCTTCCAAAGCGGTGCAAATGCCTTTGTTGCTGGGAACTTTTTGTTTAAAGATAGAAGCAAATTTCAGGAAAGGGTGAATTTCCTTAAGTTTTTACATTAACGAACATGCTTAACATAAATTCCAGTCTTTTGTGGTGCATGTTGGCGCTTCTTCATCCATTCAGCAACTTTTTCATTCGCTAGATGCGGTTCCACATTTTGTGCTGGTTTTTGTTGTGGCTTATCAACGCTTGGTTTATGCCTTGCACAAGCCATTGGTCTTGCATTTTGCATGCCCAAAACTTTCGCAACTTCTAAGTCTTTCTTTTGTGGCTCGCGGTGAACTTGCTTGGGATTATAATTTTGTGCCTGATGGTTTATGACTTTCTGTAATTCTATTGAAATATCTTCGTTTAGAGAATGATTTTTTTCTAAAAGCATTTCAATATATTTGTGCTTCATCGCTTTTGTCCTTAGTGATTTTGGGTATTCGGAGATGTTAAAATTCTTTTTCCCGCTTTCTAAAGTGAAATTTTCAATTAAATCACGAAGTTTTACTTTAGGGCTTGTGAAAAATTGGTATCTTTCTTTTTCGTCTAAAAAATGATTTGCTTCTTCAATTGATTGTGGCTTATAGTAAAACTGGCGATTGTTAATAAAGCTTGTTAAGTCGCCCTCTTCCCCATTTCTGCCCACTGTGTGTTTTATGAAAAATAGCGATTTGCGATTTTCGGATTTTACCGATTCGCTTACATAAATGTTTGCACTAAAAACGCGATTTTCAGGAATTGGCATAAATAAAACATTCTGCAAACAGCCCATTTTGTGCTTAAAATATTCATAAAGCTTGCTGTTAAACCTGTAAATTACACGCACTTTTGGGTCGTTTTTGTAAAGCTCTCCGAATTTTATCATTTTTTCGCATTCTTCCTTGGAATTAAAGGAGCAAACAAGGGTTATTCCTTGCTTTAAAGACGGATTGATGCAGCTTTTTAAATTTGCTACTTCATGAAAAATTCCCCTTAAAAGAGAGTTTTTATCATAGATTTTACCTCCAAAAAGGTCTTGTTCGTAATTGCAATTGAATTGAATTGGTCTGACTTGTTGCATAAAGTTGTTAAAAGTTGACTTTTGGTTGTATTATAAAATAATTTAATTGTCAACTTCTTTTTTAAATTTTTTTTCTCAATTTTTTATTTGCATAAATTGCATCATTATCGCTTTACTTTCGCTCAAAAAATTTATAATTTTATGCTAAAAATACTTGACTTTTGAATATTTGTTGCTTTCTAATTGAATTTAATAATTATTATTAGATATATGCAAAACTTAAATCAAACAGCTGTACATCAACCGCAAAAATCACAAGCAAGGTCTTTTGACCTTCCATCTTTTGAGCTTTTAATTCCTCAAAATCATCCATTGAGTGGAATAATAAAGAATGGGGCGAAAATTATAATTGATGATAAAAATGAATTTAAAATTATAAATTCTGGAAACGAAATTCATCTTTATAGAGACGGCGAAAAAACGAAGTATTCAAGTGGGGCGCAAAAATGCATCAATGTATCAAGGTCTCCAACAATGATTGCTGAACTTGCTTTAATTGTGTCAATCAGTGGGTCAAAAATTCCAGTTATTATGGGGTTGGCCGCCGCTGGCTTCGTGGGGGTTTTATGCCTTGAAGCATTTCCAAACATACTTTGCCCAACTCACGAAGTTTACGAAGCTGAAAAACTTGTAAATGTGGAAATTGATTATTCCAATGCAAGCCAAGAAATAAAAGATAAATTCGCAGAATTAGAAAAAAGGTTGGACGAAAGGGAGTATGTGAAAATAAAAGACATACTACCAGAAAAAAAGGCAAGCTGTTTTTGCTTGGATTTGTTTAGTGCAGAAGTTGTTGCTAATCAAGAAGTTGCTACTAATCAAGAAGTTGCCGCTGTTTATAGAGTATAAACGGATATAGCAAAAATAGGCTTATTTCAAGCCAAAAAACCTGCCTATTAGCAAAAAATATAACCACCAAATTGGGCAGGAAAATAATAAGCAAAATCACCGAAAATGCAAGAAAATAAAGGGAAATATGGTTGTTACTTATTCGCCAAAGATTGTTTTGTGAAAAGAATTTGTTTTGTGAAATAAAGGCACGAAAAGACCTTTCTTCCGCTGAATTTATCGTGCTTATGAAGAAGTGTGTCAAGATTAAGCAGAGCATAAAATTTGCAAAAACAAAGATAGAATATTTCGCAAAAAACGATGAAAATAAAACTATTGGTTGCAATAAAGCGAGGATGAAAATCTTGTTTTTTTTGGTTAAATACAACCTATAAGTGAAATTTGCTAGCGATTTTAACATAAAATATTTAAGGTTTAGGATGGCTTTTCTTCAAATTTGCACAAATCTTTAATTTTGCAGTTTTTACAATCTGGTTTTATGGCTTTGCATACATACCTTCCGTGCAAAACAAGAAGGTGATGGGCGGAAAGTCCAAATTCTTTAGGCACTATTTTAAGCAATTTTTCTTCGGTTTCAAGAACATTTTTCGCCTTGACAAGCCCTATTCTATTTGAAATTCTAAAAATATGGGTGTCAACAGGCATTGTCGGCTGTTTGAAGATGGAATTTAAGATGACATTCGCACTTTTTCTGCCAACTCCCGCCAAAGTTTCCAGCTCTTCCCTTGTGCTTGGGACGATTCCGCCGAAATTTT
>CAZFPN010000117.1:0-2115 GCA_964521015.1 uncultured Rickettsiales bacterium
CTGCTTGCTTTTTGGCTTATTTCCTTGGTTTTGCGATGTATCTACACTACAGCCCTTAAAGCTACGCACAAAATTTTCTAGGAAATTTCTAGGAAAGATAGGTGTTTGTGGCTGTTTGATGGAGTTTAAAGTTTGCGATAGTTTAAAGTTTGCGATAATTTCCCTTGCATTTTAGGAAAAAGTGTTTTATGAAGTTGCTATTTAGAGTCGTTTTATGTTTAAAATGTTTTTATGTTTAATTTCCTTAAAAGAAGAAGGCTTTTGAAGGCTTTACAAAGCTTAAATAGTGCCGTTTTGGAAGAAAAGTTTGCAAGTTTTTTGAAGATGATAAAATTTGAAAAATCTCGCGCTTCTCTTCTTTTTGAAACTCGCCCCGAGGAAAAAACCAAGGTGGAAAGCTTTGAAAAGGAGGTCAAAAATTTAGGAATTTTAGCGGGATTTAAGGAAAAGGCACTTTCCGTGATTGTTTCAAGCCTTGCCCCTTCCACCCCTAAGCCTGCCGTGAATTCGCCTGTTGTTAAGCCTCTTTCTGGGGTGAAAAACGTGATTTGCATCGCTTCTTGCAAGGGGGGGGTTGGGAAGTCTACCGTTGCAATAAACCTTGCGAAGGATTATGCGGAAAAAGGCTTGCGTGTGGGGCTTTTAGATGCTGATATTTACGGCCCTTCCATTCCAATTATGCTTCAAATTGATGATGTCAAACCGCAAATTCGTGAAGGCAAAATGGTTCCCATCATAAAAGACGGCATTTCCGTGGCTTCTATGGGCTTTATGGTGAAAAATGAGGACGCCCTAATGTGGAGGGGGGCGATGGTGACAAAAGCCCTGAAAAGCTTGTTTGAAGGCGTTTTGTGGGAAGAGCTTGATATCTTGGTTGTTGATTTGCCACCCGGCACGGGAGATGTCTATATTTCCCTGCTTACAAGTTATGAAATTTCGGGAGTTTTAATGGTTTCCAGCCCACATATCGTCTCGCTTGAAGAAATGAAAAAAACCATACAGCTTTTCAAAAAATTTGACATAAAAACACTTGGATTGGTTGAAAACATGATAGAAAACGGCAAAAGTTCAAGCGATTCGCAGTTTAAAGCCGAAAGGCAGGAATTTCAAAAGGAAGGCTTCGTGAGGCTTAACTTGAACTTTGCGGAAAAAATCCCCCTAAATTAAACTAAAGACCGCTTGCCCTTTTAATCAACAATTTCTTGATGAAAGGAAGGCTTTCCACCACTTCAAGACCGAAATTTCTTGCGAATTTTAAAGCGGGATTGGGGTTTGAAAAAAGCTTTACGAGAGAATGCGTCATTAAATTCATTTCAATATGATGCCTAATATTTGCCCGTTTGAAGGCTTCCAGCTGTGCTTGCTTGCCGATTTCAAGCCCTAGCGAAAGGCTTTCTTGCAGGTTGTTTCGCAAATTTTTGATGTCTTTAACGGACATATTAAAGCTTGACCCAGCCACGGGGTGAATGGCATTGAAGCAATCACCGAGCAAAATCATCTTTTCTTTGACTTGGCTTTTTGCGAAGGAAATTGAAAGGGAATATTGCCTTTTTTCCCCTAAAATGCTTTGAACTTCGCCGATATGCCCCATTCTGGTTGCCTCTTTTTTGAAGTATTCAAGGAATTTGCTTTCGCTCACACTTTCCAAAAATTCACCCGAAGTTTCGCTTACGCACCAAATAACGGCGGATTGTGTTTCTTCCTTCAAAGGCAAAATTGCAAGTGGCCCTTCTGGTGTGAAGCTTTCTACGGCGATTTTATTGTGGTTTTTCGTGTGGGAAATGTTGAAAACGAAGGCTTTTTGGTTGTAAGAAGAATGGAAAACCGCCCTTTCCTGCCCCTTCCCTTTGCAGTTTAAAATGAGATGGAATTTTTCTGATTTTCCGCTTGGCAAAAGCACTTCTCCCTTTTCTGCAACCACCATTTCGTTGATGATTGGAATTTGCAATTTGTGAATTTCGTTTAGCAAAAATTCTTTGAATTGGGAAAATAGGCTATTTATTACTACAAAACTGCTTTGATATATGAGTCTCCTTACACTTTACGAACAGAAAAAAACAGCATTCGGCCCACCGCCAGTACAGGACACTTACGAGGAGTTCGTTTTCAATATGG
>CAZFPN010000117.1:2125-2782 GCA_964521015.1 uncultured Rickettsiales bacterium
ACATAACCGAACGGCTCCCCCGAATCAAAGCTTAAAACAGGCTTTTCCTTGCCTTCAAAGGTGTAAATATGGTTGATTGGCGAAAGCATTGGCAAAATGCCTTCCAAGCCGATTTCCTTGAAAAATTCAACACTTTCAAAGGTCAAAACGGAAGTTCGCCTATCTTCTTTATAGCCTTCCAAACTTCCGCCTTCAAAAATTTTGACATCAAGCCCGCACTTTTTGCTGACAATGCTTGAAATAAGCCCGTTTAACCCAAGCCCCAAAACTGCAACTTTTTGCATAACTGCTTTATAATTTGATTGATTATAAAGCATAGAATTCACTAGTCAAGTTATTTTTTGTTTCACATTCAAAATTTATTACAAATAAGATACTTGTTCGCTCGATTGCTTATTTTGACTATCAAAAAATTTTCTCCATTGTGTTAAATTTTTCTTTACCTGTGCAAAATTATTCAATGTTTTTGCTATTTCGGTGGTTTTGCTAACATCCTCTTCATTTAATCGGCCAGTTGCTAGTGTTGTCTTTTGCGGAGGTTGAGATTGGAAGGATGTAGAAAGTCTTGAAGTAGAAGTATTACTTACCTCATCATCAATGAATAATGTATGTAGATATTTTCTGTCTTGTTGTGCATAAGGATATTAATATGTACAT
>CAZFPN010000118.1:0-2695 GCA_964521015.1 uncultured Rickettsiales bacterium
CTTTTAAGGAAAAAAGAGAGGTTGCTTTTGTGATTTCAAAGCCTTTTGTTTCAATGAAATTCATTATTATAGCAACTATCATCAAAACTCCCGCAAAAGCATGAATTAAGAAATAGCTAATCGCAAGCCTTCTTTTTAACTTTTTTGAAAGTAGGACAAGCAAAAAACAAAGCCCAGCCAAACTTTCCATCGCAACAAAAGTTAATACATAATTTACACTAAAAATTGCAAAAATAGAACAAAGTGTTGCAAGCAACATAATGGAAGTTCTAAAATGATTTCCTGTAAAAATGTTGTTATAAAAAGTTGAAATTCCCCCAATAATCAGCATTAAAATCGCAGGTATAACCGTAATTTCGGTGAAGCTAAAAAAGTTTCCAAAATTAATAAAATTTTCCATCATTTATATATTGATTTTTTATTTTCTTATTTTAATCATATTATGTATAATTTTAAAAGTAAATAAAAATGTCTAATTTTTTTTCAAAACTTGATGGTGTTTATTCAAAATGGAACGATGAAGCTTATAAATACTTACTTTTTCTTTATTATTTAAACCCAATCGCAAAGGTGATTTACCTGTTTTTTATGGGTTTTTTGGCAGGTTTAAGCCTTCCTCCCGTGAATATAGTCATTTTTTTGCCATTCGTTTTTCTTACAGTCATTAGAATGACAGACTTCACGGAAAGCATAAAACAAGCTTGGTTTGTTGGTTTTTGGTTTTGTTTAGGCTTTTTTTTTACAGGGTTTTACTGGGTTGCATTTGCCGTTCTGCACGATAAATCACTTATTTGGCTTTTTCCATTTGCGCTTTTTGGCATACCTTTGGTTTTGGCGGTTTATACTGCTTGCTTGTTTCCAATTTACCTGAAAGTTATGGAATTTAGCTCCGCAATTAAAAAGATTTTCTTTTTTTCCGCATTGTGGGTGCTTTTTGAATTTGGTAGGCTTTATATATTCCAATTTCCGTGGAATTTTATTGGCTATTCCTTTACGTTTTCCTTAAGCATTTTGCAGTCCACTGCAGTTTTTGGAATTTTAGGGCTTAGTTTGGTGGTAATTTTGTGGGCTTCTTCCTTTCACTTGCTTTTACTGACAGGCGATAAGAACGATTTTATCAAGTATTTCAAGCTTATTTTAGGGACAAACATCCTGCTTTTGCTAATTTATATATTCGGTTTTGCGAAAATTTCAACTTATAAAACGGAATTTGAAGACTTAAAAATCAGGATAGTTCAAGGAAAGACAGACCCTTCATCCAGCTTTGAAAAAGGTTTTGATGCTGGTTTTGAAAGATATTTAAGGGTTACAACTTCCGAAAACCTAGAAAACATCAATTTAATTATTTGGCCAGAAGGTAGCTTCAGCATGCCGATTTTAAGCGATGAAAATGCAGTTAAACGAATTTCCCAAATTTTAACAGGAGAGCAAATTCTCGCCACAGGTTCCCTTAGAATAGAAGGTGGATTTAAAGACTTTCAGATTTTTAACTCAATGGTTTTCATCAATAAATTAAGGGGAAGTTCAAGTTATGATAAAACCCATCTAGTCCCCTTTGGTGAGTTTATTCCCTTTAAAAGCCTTATTCCGATGAAAGCAGTTGTCAGCAATTTGCAAGATTTCACAAGAGGGAATGGCATTAAATCAATTGTCATATCTTCCGCCGTCCCACCTTTTTCCCCGCTTATTTGCTATGAAATTGCATTCACAGGAAGTGCCGTTAAAAGGTCAGAAATAAGGTCAAGATGGATTTTAAACATTACAAATGATATTTGGTATGGTCGTTCTTCTGGCCCTTTCCAGCACCTTGAAATTGCACGAGTAAGGGGAATTGAAGAAGGTTTGCCAGTAGTAAGAGCGACAAACAGCGGAATTTCAGCCGTTTTTGACGAAGTTGGGAATATGCTTTTTAAAACACGATTAACGAAGGAGGATGTGCTTGATTTCAACCTTCCAAAGCAGAAAAATCACAGGACGTTCTTTAGTATGGTTGGCAACATTCCAATTTTGATAATTTTGATAATTTTTATTGCCATTACAATAATTGATTATATTTATATGAAAAATGATAAAAAAATCAATGAAATTGGTTATAAAATCAAGTCAAAAAATGCACAGGAAGATAAAGCTAGAAGGTAAATAATTTTTTATAAAAAAAACTTGCAAAATAAATTATTCGTTTTAAAATGTGATTTGATATTATGTTTTTTTAGTAAAAATGCAGAACTTTGCTAGCGAATTTAAACAAAAAATAAAGCCATTATTATACCTTGGAATTATTGTCCATTTCAATAAGCCTTATAAATTCAAAGTTTGGCACTTCCTTGCATTTTTCGTGTTTTTGTTTGTTTTTGGCTTTATTTCGGGCTTTATATCAACAAAATATAGCCTCACTTCACAAATTCTTTCCGCCCCTGTTTTTGCAAGTGTTTTTGGGTGTTTTATTCTTGCAGTTGGCTACAATAAAGGGCAGGGCAAGCTTGAAATGCTGAAGATAAGCGAAAAAAAGATAGAAACAATCGCAAAAATCAACTCCATTAATTTGAAAGATAAAAACGAAATAAGCCTTTTTACAACCGATGTAATAAGGTATTTTACCATAAATTCCATTATCGCTTTGCACGACCTGATAATTGCCATCAAACTTGAAAAAGAAACAGAAATACAAAAAGAACAATTGGATAAATTGAGAGAA
>CAZFPN010000119.1:0-2652 GCA_964521015.1 uncultured Rickettsiales bacterium
CCTGGCCTCATTAATGCTTTATCAAGAATGTCAGGTCTATTCGTTGCCGCGACAACAACAACACCGAGGTTATCTTCAAAGCCATCCATTTCAACAAGTAATTGGTTTAAGGTTTGCTCTCTCTCATCGTTTCCACCACCAACACCAGAGCCTCTCTGCCTTCCCACTGCATCAATTTCGTCAATAAAAAGTATGCAAGGGGCATTTTTTTTCGCCTCTGCAAACATTTCACGCACACGTGAAGCCCCCACACCAACGAACATTTCAACGAAATCAGAACCAGAGATGTGGAAAAAGGGGACACCCGCCTCCCCTGCAATTGCCTTTGCAAGAAGTGTTTTGCCTGTCCCTGGGTCACCAAATAACATACACCCTTTTGGTATTTTGGCACCAAGTCTTATGTATCTTTTTGGCTCTTTTAGAAAGTCTATAATTTCCTGTAATTCAGCCTTACTTTCGTCAATTCCTGCAACATCTTTCATTCTAACTTTAATTTCACTTGGGGAAATCATTTTTGCCTTACTTTTACCAAAACCAAACATTTTTCCAGGCCCACCAGACCCACCGCCACTGCTTTTTTTCATAAAATATATCCACACTCCAATTAATAAAAGAGTTGGAAGCCAAGAAAGTAAGCCACCTATTAATTTTGACATTTTGCTTGTTGTATCAAGAATAACATTTGTTTTGACATCGTTTTTAATAAGCTTTTCAATTATATTGTTAGTATAAAACAATGTGATGGTTGACCTAACCCTTGCACCATCAGTTTTTTCACCTATAACAGAAATTGGAGTCACTATTGCGGAAGTAAGCTCTTTTTCGTCAATCATTTTGTTAAATTCCGTAATGGAAACCTGTTTAGAGTTTTTTTCTGGTGTAAATTCAAAAAACCTTTCATAAACAAAGAACATAAAAGCCCCCACGACCAACCAAGTTAAAAACTGATTTTTATTGAATTGCATAATTGAAATAAGATTTTCTATAATTTAAGTAATTTGTTTTTTTAAAAATTCAAGTGTTTTTTATTTATTTTTTTGACAAAAGTTTTTTTTAAGGCTAAATTTGGACTTTTTAGAAACCAGTTTTTCATTTCGCAAATGTCAATTTTAATTTTCAAAATCAATCAATCCAAGCAAGTAATAAAGTTTTTCTTTTGTCATTTCTATGTTGTAAATGATAACTAATTTATTTGAAATCGTGTTCCCTTTTGCAATTTCTATGCTGGTTTTAGGGGTAGAAAAGATATTGGAAAGCCTTTCTATTAGCTCTTTATTCGCCTTTCCATCTTGCGCGATGGCATTGATATATATTTTTAGCTCACTTTCAGCATTGATGATTTTAAAGTTTTTGGAATTAGGTTTAACTTTTATATAAAGCCATAAATTTCCATCCTTAATTTGAAAGAAAGTCATTTTTCTTGCAAGACATAATGTTTTTTAAATTAAATGCAATCGCATTGCTTTTTGCCTTGAATTCAGCAGAAATTTCAGGGGTAAAAATCTCGTCAGCAGTTTCGTGAAAAAGTCTCAACCATTCGCCAAAAAGTTCAAGATTAAAATTAGGCAGTTGTAAGTGTGCTTTTAGTGGGTTGCCCTCGTAATTTCCTTCTTTCATCATTACTCCTTTCCAAAATTCTGTAATTTTAACAAGGTGTTCTTCCCAATTCGTAATAACTTGCTTAAAAATTTTGCCAAGTTCGGTATGAAGCCTTATTTTGGCATAAAATTCATCAACGAGTTGGTATAAATTTTCATTATTTATCTTGCTTTGCATCTTCTTCTGTTAAAAATTCTTTTTCGTTTATTATTGGCTTAAAATCTTTTTCGTCTTCAAGCATCATAATTTCAGCCTTTTTAAGTTCAATTTCTTCTTTGATTTTGTGATAGTAAGAAAAAACATTACTCAAAATTCGCACAATTTCTTTTGGTGAAAAAACAAGCATTAATATAATGAATATGAGAAGAAATTCAGATGTTGAAATGCCAAACATTTTAAATATAAATGGTGACCCCAACGGGAATCGAACCCGTGTTACCACCGTGAAAGGGTGATGTCCTAACCGCTAGACGATGGGGCCGTGCTATCGTAAGAATATTAAAACACATATTTTTTCATTTTGCAAGTGTTTTTTTGCATTTTTTGCATTTTTTTTTATATAGTAAGCATTTCATTGAAAATTTCAGCCTTCGCACCTTCGTATTCAACCAAAAGTTTTGCATAAACACTATCTAAAATTAAAAAATCCCCCGTTCTTTTGAATTGGATTGGTGTTTTTTGAGTTTTAGTTTTCATAGAGAAGACTTTTATTCGTTCGTGCTTTATTCCACTTTTGAATTTTAGGTATGTTCTTTTTTTATCATCAAAAATTTCAAGCGGTGTTGCTGAGTTTGACTTTCCTGCAAAGCTGTAATTTGTGTTGATGGAATCAGGGTTGCCTGATGTCACCTTGGCGGTTGTAATTTCTTTGATTTTGGAAGTTGACCCAGCATATCTTTTATCTTCAATTTTATCAAATGTATAAGTTGGATAAAAAAACCTTGCAACATGGACTACATCAATGTTATCTATATTTGATGCTATATCTGATTCTATTTCAAAAAGATAAACTCTTTTGTTCGTAATAACCGTCATGTTTGTTCTTACTCCCGG
>CAZFPN010000120.1:0-2592 GCA_964521015.1 uncultured Rickettsiales bacterium
ATGATGGCTACCTTGAAAGACAAATTGATAAGTTAGAGCAAGAAATGGCAAGCAAAAATAAAAGGAACGCCAAAGATACAGTTTTTGAGAACCCTGTAATTAGTGAATTGCAATATTTTCAGGAAATATATCATCAGAAAATATCACCACCTAAAAACGAAAGAAAAAAGGTTGATTTGCAAAATATCAAACCAGACCCTGTTACAAGGGTTGTAACACCACCAAACCCTGGTCCAAAAAAGAAAACGCCAAAAGTGAAGATTACACCAAAAAACCCTATTGATGCACCAGAGGCAATTGATTTAACACAATATGAAAAAATTGAAAATCCAACAGAAAACCCTTGCACGAAAGAAATTGCCACTAAAATTGAAAATGCAGAATATTTTCAGCATAAAATAAACAAAAATGAAATCAAGATGAAAGTGCCTGAAGAAGACTTAATGGATTCAATTGAGAAGCTAAGCGAGTTAGCAAAACAAGGTAAGATTAAGCTGAATTTAACAGAAGAACAAAAAAAGCAATTTGCAGAATTTCAAAGCAATAAATCTTTTGGAAGGGGGGTGGTAAGCTGAATTTTGTCTAGTGGTTTTATTAATCTAGATATTCCATCGCTGGAATATTCAAGCGGCTTACCCGAAGTGTGAATGTTAAAACACAAGAAACACCGCAAAAATGCGAACACTCCCTATTTAGCCTTGCTTCAGATGGGGTTTGCAAAGCACTTTATTGCTAAAATGCCTAAAGGCTTCTTAGTTCCTTCGTTTCACCCTTACCCTTTCGGGCGGTTTATTTTCTGTTGCACTTTCCGTCACTTGAAAATTAAGAAATTTCCTATTGAAAATTAAATAATTCCCCAGTGCCAAGCCGTTAGCTTGCATCTTTGTGTTTTTGAAGTTCAGACTTTCCTCTAAATAAAGACACACTTTTAATGAAATTCCAAAAAGGCTTCTCAAAAAAAGGCATTTCTATCTAGCAAAACCATACCCCCAACTAAAATATATTTTAAAAAACGAAAAAGTCAACATTTTTTGAAAAAAACTTGACATAATTCAATTTTTGTATTAAGAGGCTATGTTAAACTAATAATTAATGCTTATGAGATATTTCTTAAAAATACGAAAATTACTTTTTGGTAATTTGGCTAACAAAACGGAGTTTAAAGCAAAAAATCACACAACTTCGCTTCAAAAAAAGGTAAAAAATGCTTTAGAGCAGTTTAAAACCAATGATGATTTAACTCACCTTAACGAAAATGGCAAATTGGCAGTGCAGAACCGCGAAGATGTTTTTGAACTTTTGAAGAAAAATATATATTCAAAACAAGGCATTACAATTAATGTTGAAATTCCAAGTAATGCCGATAAATCAAAGATAACCGCCCTTCTTGAAAGTTTATACAGCCCGAATTTTCTTATCAATTTATATTATGATGGAGAGTTTCAAGAGAACTGGAAACAAATGAATGTCATGCATCGCAACCTTGAAACAAAATACTTAAAAGATGTTGAAATAAGTGCTGATATTAATCAAAAGGGCAGTGATTTGATATTGGATGATTTGGTTAAAAAGTTGCAATACTCAACCCTTGAAGAGCAAATTGATGCTTATAATTTTGCTTGTAATTTTGCAACTGAAACACAAAGGGAAAAGCTTTTAGAGAAGGTTTTTGATGATAAAGATGTGCTTTCGAATGAAAGCTTGATTGCATCTTTCGCGCAGGAATGGTTTGTTGCGAAATCTAAAGAAAAGGATATAGGAAAAAGAATAGAAAATTTTGACTGCAAAATGTATGGCAATTCAAAAAGAATGAAAACTTTGCTTGAATGTGGTTTTGATGTGAGTGAAATTAATGAAGCGGTAAAGCATCAACTTTGGCACATTTTTGATTTCAATTTTATACCTCTAGAAGGCAATTACAAAAATTTTGAGCCATCTTACATCAATTTTGAGCCATCTTACAACCCAGAAGATGACCGCAGTGTGAATTCTTTAGTGCAAACAGAACGAAAACAAAGTCAGGAAGGGCAAGAAACCGCTATCGTTTCTGTGGCTAACCGATTTGATAGAAGAAATGGTGCATTGAATATGAATTGCAATGGATATTCCCATCAAAATGGCAATGTTGAAAGTTTAGATGGTTTAGATGGTTTTAAAAAAAATAGCAGTGCTGGAATAAACATTTTAGAGACAAATCAAGATTGTGATAGCAATGCAGGCGACATAACTAAAGAAGATTTGCAAGCACAAGAACCAATCAGCCCTAAAAACCTTAGAAGCTGTCAATCAAGCAGTGGGGGAAGTAATATAAGCGATTATAACCCCAATATAACTTGCCTGTAAAATTTTCTTTCTGCATTTGGCTTTCGGTTTGAAATTTTTTACTGATTTTGTGGTGCAATTTCCATCATTTTGGCGTTGCTCTTAATTTTATTAAAATATTTCTTGACTTATTATTATTTTTAGATTATAATGTTATCATTATATAATTTATTATAGTAATATATGCAAAACGGAAAAATGCAAAACGGACAAAAACTTAAAAGGCCAGTTCCTTATGGTGTTTTGAAATCTGCATTAAACAGACTTACA
>CAZFPN010000121.1:0-2562 GCA_964521015.1 uncultured Rickettsiales bacterium
GTTTTTCGTGTTTATTCAGTTCTATTTCTTCCCAAAAATGATGCAAATTTTAACCCAAAGGGAAGATAAAATTAAAAAAGAAAATAAAATTTACGAACACAATCTTCACGAAATTGCAAACTTGAAAGAAGTGCAAAATAAAATGATGGTTGATGCGAAAAAGGAAGCTGACGAAAAAATCTCATCTGCAATCTCTCAAAACAAGAAATTCATAGAAGAAAGAAAAATGGAAATTGACAAAAGCTTGAATGAAAAGTTTGAGAATGCAAAAAAAGAACTCATCTCCGAAATTCACAATTTTGAAACAGGAATGGAACAGGAAGTGCTTGTTTCAGCAAGACAAATTATAGAAAAGATAGAAAATGAAGAAGTCAAAATTGAAGATTTAAAAAAACTAAATGTTAAATCTTAAACAGGCTTTTCGTTTTGGGATTGAAGAATTAAAAGGGTTTTCACCGACATTCCAACTTGATGCCAAAATTTTGCTTTCTTTTGCTTTAAATGTAAGGGATTTTTTATTTTTAGAAGAAAATCGCACATTAACACAGCAAGAACTTGAAAACTTTAAATCTTATTTAGAAAGGCGGAAAACACAAGAACCTGTGGCTTATATAACGGGCAAAAAAGAGTTTTTTGGAATTGAATTTGATGTCTCTCCTGCGGTTTTAATTCCAAGACCAGAAAGTGAAATTTTAGTTGAAGAGGCGGTTAAAATCATCACGAAAGAAGGCTTGAAAAAAGCAATTGATGTCTGTACGGGCAGTGGCTGTATTGGAATTTCCATCATACACGAAAAACCAGACTTAACCCTTACTGTAATTGATGTTTCGCCTTTCGCACTTGAAATTGCAAAAAAGAATGCGAAAAACATTGTTCCAACACTTGATATTTCATTTATTAAAGCGGATTTTCTTAATTCCAGCCCTTTAAAAGCAGAGATAATTGTCTCCAACCCACCTTATATTAAAGCAAAGGATGTTGATTTACTTGATGAAACTGTCAAAAATTTTGAACCGAAGCTTGCACTTGATGGGGGTTTTGATGGATTGATTTTTTATAGAAAACTTGCACTTTGCCTTTCTAAATTCATTCTTGTTGAGATAGGGGCTTGGATGGAAGAAGATATAAAAGAAATTTTTGCCTTACAAAACTGGGAGTTTGAAGCTCAAATCAAAGACATTGCAGGAATTGTAAGGGTTTTAATTTTCAAAAAAAACATTTGAAAAGCTTACTTTCCTGATGTCATTTTCGCAACTTCTTCTGCGAAGTTATCTTCTTTTTTTTCAATTCCTTCGCCAAGTTTCATCATTTTAAAGGCTGTAATTTTTACTTCCGCCCCAACTTCTTTAGCAAAAGATTCTACGAAAGCACGAACTGTTACATCAGGATTCATCACGAATGCTTGCTCCAAAAGAACAAATTCAGAATAAAATTTAGACATTCTTCCTTCCACCATTTTTTCAATCACGGCTTGAGGCTTCCCACTTGAAGAAGCTTGTTCCATCAAAATTGCTTTTTCTTTTGCGATTTCTTCGGCACTAACCTCGTTTCTTTCAAGGTATTTAGGGGTGCAAGATGCAATGTGCATACCGATTTTCTTTCCTAAATCAAGCAACTTTTCTTGACTAGCAGAAGATTCAACTCCAATCAAAACACCGATTTTACCAAGCATTTTATTTTCTTCTGTCGCATTGTGAACATAAAATGCGATGGCACCTTTGGAAACGGCAACACTTGCCATTCTTCTAATTTCAATTTTTTCGCCAATTCCAGCGGTTGCTAAAGCGATTTTTTCTTCAAAAGAAGTTTTTAGTGCATCAAAACTTGCAACTTCAAGAGACTTCGCCCCAATTTCACTTACTAAAGCTGTGAATGTGCTGTTTTTTGCAACGAAATCAGTTTCCGAATTTACTTCCACTAAAGCCCCTTTAAGCCCTGAAACTGCAACACAAACAAGCCCTTCGCTTGCAACCCTGCTTGCTTTTTTTGCAGCATTGGCAAGACCTTTCTTACGAAGCCAAGCAATTGCCTCTTCGTAATTTCCACCTGTTTCTTCAAGGGCTTTCTTGCAATCTGCCATTCCAATACCACCCATTTCATCCCTCAATTTTTTAATTAATTCAAGACTAGACATAAAAATTCAAAAAAAATAACTTGATTTATTAAATAACCATTTTACAATTTTTGCAAGCGATTTTATTAATTTTTTTACAAAAAAGTGCAAAGTGTGAGAGGAATGCAGGATTTATACGGCGAATTCGGGCAAAAATTTGAATTTGTTATTGCAAAAGCTGAAGAAAATGCGAAAAAATGGGGTTTTGGCAAACTTTCCACCCCCGTTTTGGAATTTTCTGCCCTTTTTGAAAGAAATTTAGGGGGCGAAAGCGATGTTGTGCAAAAGGAAATTTATAAATTTCAGGACAAAGGGGGGGAAACTTTGGCTCTTCGCCCTGAATTTACAGCGGGAGTCGTGCGAAGTTTTATTGAAAATAGCCTCAAAACTCCCTCAAGATTGTTTTCCTTTGGCCCCTTGTTTAGGTATGATAGACCTCAAAAAGGAAG
>CAZFPN010000122.1:0-2505 GCA_964521015.1 uncultured Rickettsiales bacterium
CCCCAAGGCTTAAATCGGGGTTTCCCTTAAAACTTGCAATAACTTTCACAAATTCTTCGTTCGTTTTTAAAATAGCTCTCAAGTCCCCTTTTTTGAAGTAAAGTTTTTCAATTTTTCCCCTCACTTCGCCAACTTCCATTTTTTGTATGGTTTGAATTTCCAAGTTCCAAAGCCTGATAAATGTTGCAAAAAAACCGATTAAAGCAAAAATCACAGGCAATCGTAGTTTGGAAAAAAAGGTAAAAATTGCAATAAGAAAAAGCCATACATATGGGAAATTATAATAGATAACGACCCCAAGCAAAAACGAAAGGACACAGAAAATAAAATATTCTAAAGGTTTTAACTTTATCATCTTTGAAATAAAAATGCAACTTTATGTAAAGGTTTTAAATCAAATTGCAAGAAAAATTTGCTTACAAGGAAAGGTTTTTTTTATCATTAATTTTTGAAAATAAGGGAAACATTATTTTGGATATGAAAAAGATAAAAATCAATTTGATATTGCTTGCAAAACTGATTAAGGCGATTATCAAAAAATAACATTTTGCGATGGAATGCCTAAAAAAAGGGCTTCTGTTGCAAGGTGTTAAAGTAGTATTGTAAAATATTATTTTTTCTTATAAATTCAGTTGTTCTATAAAACTAAATATTGAAAAATATTTGACTTTGATAAAAATTTACTTATCATCACAAATACAATTGAATATCGTTTAATATGAACCAAGAAACAATAAAAGAAAAACAGATTGATATTTTTGCAAATATCCCAAAAAGCACAAAAGGTTTTAAAGAAGAAGTAAATATTTCAATATTTAATGGCAAAAAATTATGTGTTTTAACAGGCTTAAATGGAAGTGGCAAAAGTAGGATTTTAAAATTTTTAAGTGATAAATTTGCCTCCAGTCATAAAGGTTCTGTTATATTTAAAACAACATTCTCAGAGCCTTTAATTTCAAATGAAAATAGAAGAGATTCTGTAAGAATGATGGATAGATACGATAATGATGATAGTGTTGATGGAGTTTTGTCTCTAGCTTTAGACGAATTAGCAAGATTAAACAGAAGAGGTGAGTATAATTTTTACGATGATGACATTCCAAATTCTCCGCAATATATTCTTGAATTAATAGCTGACAATCGAACTAATAAAGATATAAGAGAGGCAATAATTGAAGCCATATCACAAATTCTATTTCGCAAATATAATTGTGATAAAGAAAGTTTTAAAAAGGAAATAAACAAGCCTAAAATTCGTAAATCACCAGAAAAAATTGCAGAATATATAAATAGCAAAATAAATCCTTTCTATAAAGCAAATTTATTCATAAAAAAATTATCAAAGGTTATTTTTGATGATTTTACAAGCAATAAAAGAGAGAAAAAAATTTACCAAATAATAAATGAATTATTAATGGAAAAGGAACACGACTCATTTAGATTTATTTTAACAAAGCCAATTCCAACTTTAAGTTATTATGATTTACGTTTTGTCTATAAAGAAAATTCAAAAAATCAACTATCAATTTCTTTTGACAACCTTTCAACTGGTGAAAAAGTGCTATTTGAAATGATATGTTATAAATATTTAATTCAGTATGGAAAAGAAAAGATAAAATGTTTTATTTTAGATGAATTTGATGCCAACTTAAACCCAACACTTGCCTCTTTATATTTAAAAACATTAATGGATTTGAGTAAAAAATGTGAATTTATTTGTGTTTCTACTCACAGTCCATCAACAGTTGCAGAAGTGGAACCGGAAAATTTATTTGAAGTTGATTTAAATAGTTCAAAAATAATACATGCTGGAAATAATGAAGGAAAGACAGCAATACTCCAAAAACTTGCTCCAAAATTTATTTTTAGTGGAAATCTTGGATACTTAGAATTCGTTAAAAGTAAAAAAGATGTTATAATTTTTGTTGAAGGTAAAACTGATGATAAATGTTTTGATGGATACATAGAAAAAAACAAACTATCTTATCAAGTAATTCCATGTGATGGTGCAGGGAATATGTTTGCTGTGTCTCAAACTTTTAAAGTTATACCATACTTTCAAACACTTTGCAAAAATAAGAATATATTTTTTATTTTTGATTGCGATAAACAAGGTCGGTCAAGCTTGATGAAATCTACAAAAGACGAAAATGCCATTTTATTTATTAGTGATAAAGAGCCTTACTATCATAAAAAGGATAATTTACATTTTACAACCTTAATTCCCGCAGATGATGCTGATTGGAAAGACTATAAACTTGAAGAATTAAAAAAAGAAGATAGAAATCATAATAGTCTTGCCACAAAGAGACTTTTTGACTTTATTCAAAATAAAATTAATCCTCCATCAGTCTAAAATGTAAAGGCTCATATTAGGTAATAAAAAATAATTTCCACTTTCGCAAAGTTTTATACCATAATGAGAAAATTTGCCAAAAATAAGAAATGGAGGCTTCTGTTGCAAGGTGCCCCCAAACCCCTAAGTAAAGCTAAAGAATTCTACCC
>CAZFPN010000123.1:0-2494 GCA_964521015.1 uncultured Rickettsiales bacterium
CTTGAAGATGAGCTAATTGAAAGAACTGCAAAAGAGCTTTTGGAATTCATCAAGCTTGCATTTAGGGAAATCAACCCCGGTCGCAAATTTTTGGAAAACTGGCATATATACGAAATTTGCCTGCATTTAAGCGAGGTTTATCACAACAGAACAAGAAGGCTTATCATCAACATGCCACCGAGGTATTTGAAGTCTTTTTGTGTCAGTGTCTGCTTTGTGGCTTGGGGAATGGGAAAAGACCCAACGAAAAGATTTATTGCGAGCAGTTATTCGCTTGCGATTTCCATAAAACATTCGCTTGATACAAAAAGGATTATGCAAAGTGAGTGGTATCAAAAAATGTTCCCAGAAACGAAGATAGCAAGGGGGCAAAATGCGAAACAGAAGTTCTGCACTGATGTCGGGGGCTTTCGTCTTTCCACTTCAACAGGGGGGAGCCTGACAGGTGAAGGAGGGGACTTTTTGATAGTGGATGACCCGCACAAGCCTGCGAAAATCAACAGCAAAACTCACAGGGAAAGCACGATTGATTGGTTTAGAAACACGTTCGCTTCAAGGCTTAACGATAACAAAAAAGGGGGTATTATCATCGTTATGCAAAGGCTTCACACGCACGATTTAACAGGAATGCTTCTTGAAGGGGGAAAGCGCAGGTGGAAGGTTCTTCTTTTTCGTCTTATTGCGATTGAAAGGGAAAAGTATCGGAAAGTTGGGGAATTGTTGCACCCAGAAAGGGACGGAGCGGAAGAGGTGGAAACTTTGAAAGATGAGCTTGGTGAAAGGGTTTTTATGGCGCAGTATCAGCAAATGCCGATGAACGAAAAGGGCGGGATTTTTAGGGAAAAGTTCATTAATCTTGTGGAGCCAGAAACGCTTAAAAAGGGCGGTTATTATGTGTTTAGCATTGATACGGCAAGCAAAGTGGGAATTGGCAATGATTATAGTGTGATTACGATTTGGTATAAAACCAGTGTCAAAAACGGGGCTTTGATTTCGTGCGAGCGGGTGCAGATGGATTTTGGCGACCTTTTTGCCCTTGTGAAAGACTTGATTTTGCAGTATAAACCACGATTTGTTATAATTGAAGATAAGGGCAGTGGAATTCCGCTTATTCAACAATTGCAAAAGCTAAAACTGACAACGATAGTCCCTTATTCAAGCACGGTAAACAAGGCGGTGAGGCTGATTTCCGCAATTCCTTATTTTGAACGGGGAGATATTTCATTTTCAAATAAATTACCGAATTTGGACTTGATTTTGGAAGAGCTCCTCATGTTTCCAGACCATAAGAACGATGACATCGTTGATTCCATTTCGCAATTTGTCAACTGGAATGCGGTGTTTGCGGGCAAGGTAAAGCAGGCTCCATCGTTTAAGGCTCTGGGGTAGGGTTGTTTTGCGATTTTTTCAAGATTGTTGCTTATGATTTCTTTATGCTTGCGGGATTTTTATGTCTTTTTATTACGATTTAGGGCATTGTGCTTTTGTCTTTGATTGCTTTACGTTTCTATCTTTCCTGCTCTTTCCTGCTAATTTTGGCTTGACTTAGGTTCTGTAGACGCATACATCTGCTTGCTTTTTGGCTTATTTCCTTGGTTTTGCGATGTATCTACACTACAGCCCCGTCGTCTACGCACAAAATTTTCTAGGAAATTTCTAGGAAAGATATTTGTGTGTTTTGGTTGTTTTGGGGAGATTTGGGCTTGGGGAATTTTAGTGTGTAAATTTTCTGATATTTTTAGTGTGTAAATTTTCTTGCTTTTTAATTATTCTTCTTTAATAATATAAATAATAATTTAGGAATTATAATAATTTAGGAATTTAAGGAATTTATGGACTTTCAAAACACACTATTTGCAGATGATAAGTTTCAAAATTATAAACTACCTTTCAAAATTATAAACTACCTCAACCGCAATATTTGGGTGCAAAGCATAATTTAATGCCTTGGATTGAAAAGTTTATTCCAAAAAACACAAAGACAATTTTAGACGGATTTAGTGGTTCTTCCTCACCATCTTATCACTTCAAAAAAATGGGCTTTAAGGTTATTTCAAATGACTTTTTAAAATCTTGCTCTTGCTATTCCAAAGCCTTAATTGAAAATAAAAATATCGTTTTGGAGGATAAAGACTTAGAGGTTTTATTCTCACCTTCAAATTCAAACAAAGGAGTGATGCAAAATTTTAAGGATATATTTTTTAGCGAGGAGGAGTGCATTTTTCTTGATAACTTCAGGCATAATATAGATTTATTACCTTGCGAATACAAGCAGGCTTTGGCACTTTCTGTTATGAATAGAAGCCTTACTAGGAAGACTATTATGGGTCATTTTGCTCACACAAGGGCAATTGCATATGCAAATAATACTGATAGAATTAAAAGAAACCCTAGCATAGCAAGAAAGGTTAAGGACTTATTCTTGGAACTTTTGCCAGATTACAACAATGCGATTTTTGATAATGGCAAGCAAAACAAAAGCTATAATGAAAAC
>CAZFPN010000124.1:0-2442 GCA_964521015.1 uncultured Rickettsiales bacterium
CTTTTCTTGCAAAATAAAGGCTTAAAATTACCGCACCAACAGTTCCAAGTGCTATAAAAATATTAACTATTAAATTTAAAATGTTGTAAGTTTCATTCGTCATAATTAAAGTTTTTACTGTTAATGAATTAAATCAAAAATTTCTTTAAAACATTTTTCAAATTCTTTCTCCGAAGTTTCGTTGTAAAAAATACCTTTAATTTTAGTATTGTTGTCGGATTTTTGATTTAAACTTTCCAAAAACTCTTGCTTCCAACCTTCCTTAGTATTTTTAAAACCCCCATCAGTATTTTTAAATTGGTCTCCTTTTGGTTCAATAAAAATTTGAAGCTTAATATCATTTGCAGTGTTTTTTAATTTAGAAAGTAGAATAAAATCAGGCTCTGTTCCTTGCCCCTTTTTATTGTAAATTTTTACCATTTTTTCATTTCTTATTAAATGAAAGTAATCGCATTTTGCTTTTATTTCTGCGTAACGCTGTTTAATAAAATTAATAAGAGCCTTTTCTTCACCCGTTGTTCTTAATAAATCTTGCACCATAAATTCTTCCCCGCTAACATCACACTTCTGTTCTTCCTTTAATATAACAAGCTCTTTATCTCTTAAAATATTAGAGATTTTATCACTTTTGCCAAATTCTTCCGTGCCTTCGCATTCAGTGTAATTTGCAGTAATTCTGCCCTTTATTTCGCAAAGAATTTTTTTGACTATATCTAAACTTGCAACATTAGTATTAACTGATATTTCCAGATTTTTTACTATATCAAGAAATTCGTTTCTAGAATTAATTTTAAATTTATTTTTCAAATTTTCAAAACTAAAGAAATGGTCTAAATCCATCGCAAAAAATATCTTGTTTTTATCAATCTCTTCAAATTTTATAATACTTTTTGCTAAAGGTGTGGAAATAACCTCTTCTTTCTTTAAGATATGGCTTTCTTTAGCATCAAAATCATCAATATGGAGGTCTATCCGCCTTTCAAGTTCATAACTCTCAAATGCTCTTTCAAGGCTTCGTTTTTTAATTTCATTTACATAAATTCTGCCTTCCTTATAAGCCTCTGTTTCCTTAAATTCATCTTTTACCTTCATCGTGATAAACTCCCTTTTTTCTGGCACAATACCTTCTTTTATAAGTGCAGAATTCAATTCGTTTATATACTTAGATTCCTTTTGGCAGTGATAGTGCATTTGCTCCAAAATTCTAAGCTTATTTCCTAAATCGCCATCAAATTTCCTTGTGTATTTCCCTTCCTCTTCATCAAGCACAAATGGAAAATACCTCGCCCCCCTTCCTATAAGCTGTGCTTCCTTCACGGTTTTCGCCTCACTTCTTGTTTCGTAAAGCCTTACGATATCAAATAAATTCAAAACATCCCAGCCCTCATTTAGCCTTTCACAATCGTAGACAATTCTTATCTTATTCGTCTCCATTTCCTGCAAAACTCTATCTTCTTTTTCATTATCCGTTGCAATATGCACCGTTTCGCTGTTAAAACTTTGCTTTAAAATGCTAATCAAATTCTTGCCTTCAAAAAACTTCATCGCCTCCATAAAAACGCCTTCCCTCGCTTCCAAGCCCCTTACATCACCTTCATTTAAACCCTCCATCCTTTTTAAAAAGTATTCCATCGCCCCCTTAGTTTTGGCTTTAGTATCAAGCTTTGCAAGCACCACAGGTTTTAAATTAAGCCCCACATCACCCGCAATAAACCGCCTATATTCATTTACAATCAGGGCAATTAAAGTTCTTTTAAAAAGCCTTTCTTCCTCCTGCGTTTCACTAAAAGTTGTTTGAAGCGTTAAAACATCCTTACTAAAACCATCCTCCCTAAATTTGATAAAATCGTATTTGTAAATGAATTTATCCTTATATTTTTCAAGAAGCTTTTCATCTTGCATATCAATCGTCGCCGTAAATTGAAGCAAAATGTTCTCCTTACTCACATTCAAAATCTTCTTCACCGCCCCTTCCCAACTTTTCACTTCCTCCTTTTCACTAACAGTTTTCGCCTTCGTTTCGCTGTTTAAGTGGTGAGCCTCATCTGCCAAAATCACAATTTTCTTTTCCTGCAAGTCCTCCAAAACAAGCTTATTTTCCTTAGGCTCGTGCAAATCCCCACTTAGCATTTGCAGGCTTGTAAAGATGATGTTTATGCAGTTTTCAGGCACATAATCAAAGTTAGAAACCTCATTAATTTGCATATCTTTATTAAAAAGATACTTCGGGCTATTTGCATTTAAAAAGTTTTCCTTCGTTTTTGTGATGATGTTTTTAGAATTCACAAGAAAGATAAACTTATTATACCCCTGCTCAAATAAATAAAGCATTAGCCCTGCCATCATATGCGTTTTTCCGCTTCCTGTTGCCATTTGAAAGAGTAAATCAATAGGAAGAGCCTTATTCTTTTTTGTAAAGTGATAGATAAACCTTTTAAAGCC
>CAZFPN010000125.1:0-2396 GCA_964521015.1 uncultured Rickettsiales bacterium
GACCGTTTTTGATGGTGTCGCAGGCGTTGAACCTCAGTCTGAAACAGTTTGGAGGCAAGCTGATAAATACCGCGTTCCTAGAATTTGCTTTGTCAATAAAATGGATAGAATAGGTGCAAATTTTTACCGCTGTGTTGATATGATTGTTGATATTCTCGGGGCAAAACCAGTTGTTATGATGTTGCCCGTTGGTGCGGAAGATAAATTTTCTGGAATGATTGATATTTTAGAACAAAGATACATAAGATGGAGCGGTGAAGAACTTGGTGCAAGCTTTGAATACTTGCCAATTCCCGATGAATTCAAAGAGCAAGCTGTTAAATACAAAAACGAAATGATTGAAACAGTTGCAGATGCAGATGATGAAGTTATGGAAAAATACCTCAACGGCGAAGAATTAACCGTGGCAGACTTAAAAAAATGCCTTAGAAAAGGGACAATCGGCTTCAAATTCGTGCCTGTTCTTTGCGGAAGTGCCTTTAAAAACAAAGGGGTGCAACCTCTTCTTGACGCAGTAATTGACTACCTTCCTTCGCCTATTGATATTTCAAGTGTAAAAGGGGAAGATTTGGAAGGAAAGCCATCAGAAAGGAAAAAAACAGAAGAAGAGCCATTTTCTGGAATCGCCTTCAAAATAATGACAGACCCTTTCCTTGGTTCAATTACATTCGTAAGAATTTATTCTGGAAAGCTTGAAAGCGGTTCTTCAATCTTAAACTCAATCAAAGGAAAAAAAGAAAGAGTAGGAAGAATGCTTAGAATGCACGCAAACTCAAGGGAAGATATTAAATCCGCTAGAGCAGGTGATATTATCGCGCTTCCGGGGCTGAAAGAAACAACAACAGGGGAAACTCTTTGTGACGAAAAAAACCCTATCGTGCTTGAAAAAATGGTGTTCCCTGAGCCTGTAATTTCCCTTGCGGTTGAGCCAAAAACAAAAGGCGACCAAGATAAAATGTCCGTTGCCATCGGAAGGCTTGTCTCTGAAGACCCTTCCCTAAAAGTGGAAGTTGACCAAGAAAGTGGGCAGACAATCCTTAAAGGAATGGGGGAACTTCACCTTGAAATCATCGTTGATAGAATGAAAAGGGAATATGGAGTTGAAGCAAATGTCGGTGCTCCTCAAGTGGCTTACAGGGAAACAATCACGAACACAACAACCATTAACTACCTACACAAAAAGCAATCTGGTGGTGCAGGGCAGTTCGCTGGTGTTGAAATCATATTTGAACCACTTGAACAAGGCGGTGGCTTTATGTTTGAAAACAAAATCGTCGGTGGGTCCGTTCCTAGAGAATACATTCCTGGTGTGGAAAAGGGCTTGAAAGCAGCGATAAAAGAAGGAATTTTAGCGGGTTATCAAGTGGTTGATGTCAAAGCGACCCTTGTTGATGGAAGGTTCCACGATGTTGACTCAAGTGCTTTAGCCTTTGAAATTGCATCTAAAAATGCGTTTAGACAGCTAAAAGACGAAAAATCCGCAGGGGCAAAAATCCTTGAACCTGTAATGAAAGTTGAAGTTGTAACTCCTGAAGATTACATGGGTGACATAACAGGTGACCTAAACAGAAGAAGAGGGCAAGTTGCAAACATGACAGAGCGCGGAAATGCAAAAGTCATCACAGCTTTCGTTCCACTTTCCGAAATGTTCGGCTATATTCAAACCCTTAGAGGAATGAGTAAAGGAAGAGCTCAATATACAATGGTTCTTGAAAGATACGACCCAGTTCCTGAAAACATCGCAAAAACTCTAAAAGAAAAATTCGTTGTAAAAGACTAATTATTTAGAGTTTCCTCTAACTTTCTTAAATTTTTTCAAAAAACTTCTTGCTATTTGCTAAAAAAGTGTTATAATAAAAAAAGTGAATGCTTTTATTGAGATATGTTAGAACCAAATCTAAATCAAGATGCCCAAAATAATAATAGTATAAAACTATTAGACCTTATTAACAAGTTTAATGCAGACTTTTTCAATAATGAAAGTAACGCTAATAATGAAAGTAACGCTAATAATTATGTTGATATTAGAAGCTTTATTTTTAACAATACATTGGATGCGATTAATGAAGAAGATGGGCATTCAGCATATCTTTTACTGCTTAACTTAGCTCAGTTTGCAAAATCTCAAGGTCTCAATCCCAAAGTAAAAGAGAATTTGGACAACATCTTCGAATTTGCCATTTACGATATTATAGAAGAAATAATGAAAGCTAACGATAAAAATGTTGAAATTCATGGCTTAACAGCATTAGCATATTTTTATAAATTAAATCCAAATGCTGATTTTACGAACACTGTAAAAAAGATCTGTCAAGAAAAAAAAGTAGGCGGAAACACACTTGAATTCTTCGTGAAAAAACAAAAAGAAAATTTAGAAGTGAAAAAGGTAAGTCTAA
>CAZFPN010000126.1:0-2378 GCA_964521015.1 uncultured Rickettsiales bacterium
TTAATAGATGTTTTCCCTTTCCCAAAGCAGTAAATTGTTTGCAACAAGCTGTTCGTTGATTTTTCTTGCCAGCTCATCCCTTACGTTAAAAAAATCGTAGAAAATCTTTAAATCTTTGCTATTCACCGCACTTTTAATCGTGTTTCTTCCAAAGCCAGTCGTGCCTTTCGTTGTTCTCGTTCTTGCAATTCTTGTGTCGGTTTCTCTTTCTAATGTCTTGAATTTGCTTGTATCTTTGCCCATAATTACGTTTGTGATGTCATAAAAGCTATCGTTATAATTCGTGTTTGAATAATTTTTGTGATAATACAAAAAAATCCGCAATCCTGCATCATAAAGCCCCTTCGCTTCCTTGCTAAATTCAAATTGGGTTAGCCACTGCCTAAAATCAAAAAATTGGCTTTCTGGGTTGCCTAAATCTTGTTCTTGCCTTAAAATGTTTAAGTCGTTTTTGTTGCACTGAAGTTCATCGCTTTTAAACGGCATTATGTAATTTGGTTTTTCTTTGTTTGTGAAAGCGCAGTTTTTGTAAAATAAAGAAAACATGATGGAATCGTTAAATAATTCTTGAGGAATTTCGCTAACTTTACCCCTGCAGCAATAATCATTTCTTTCAAAGTATTTTGTATGTGTGTTAAAATTAATTCCTTTTGAAAGCAGGGCATATTTTAAGTTACCAGTCGTTATTTTATTATTACTTTTCGTTTCTTTATTTGTCAAATTTATTGTACCGCTCATATAACTATAATTTCCCAAAACAAGCCCATTTTGGTTCGCCTTTATCTCGTTTTCAATTTCCTTAATTAAGTTCGGCCTTGATTGATTATATTTATAAGTTTTAATGAAATCTAACTTTTCCGTTTTTGTGTTAAGTTCGTATCTATCAATTAAAATGCTTGCTTTATCAATTTTCTGCCCTTTTTCTTTATCAAAAATAACCTGAGAAATGCCCCACTCTTTAAGCAAAAAAGTTGTACTCGCATTGCTCATTACGTGGCTTACAATTTTGTATTTTGATTTTATATAATGTTCTATTTCTGCCCTCAAAAAAGATTCCGTTTGATAATAAAACACAATAACCTGCGGTTTTAATTTCGTGATTTTGTTAAAGAATTCTATCGCTAGGTTGTTCTTAAAGCCCTTTTTTCTTTGGTAAGGAGGGTTGACTATCACCATCAACTTCTTATTTTCTATCTTGCAAATTTCATTAATATCACGCATCGCGCCCTGATGCTTCCACTTCGGCTGTTCTTCACTTGCCAAATAATCAAATTGAATTGCGTTTTCAAAGCCTTTAATCTTGCAAATTTCAACATCGTTTTCTTCCAAAGTTGAAAGATAGCAATTTTGCTTAAATTCCATTCCAAACTGATTTTCCAAATTTCCAACCCCAGCACAAGTGTCGCAGATTATAAATTCGTTAATGTCATAGCCCTTTTCCTTCAAAATTTCGTTCTGCTTTTCCACAAAACAAGAAGGAGTATATTCCCCGCCTGTGTCCCTTCTATATTTAACCGTGTCAAGCCTCGCACTTCTTTCAATAATGTTTAAAAACTCTTCTTTTTCTGGGGGCCTTTTGTATTTGTTCCAAAAATTAATGTGTTTCGTGACATCGGTTATAAGGTAAATTTGCTCGTCGTTGTAGACTATTCTTATTTTATCTTCCTGCTTTTCTATCTTATATTTGTTTAAATATACGCCCTCACGAATTAATAGCTTTTCCCCTGTTAAACCAAGGTCATTCTGCTGTTTTTCCGTGTAATTTGTGCCATCAAGTGCATCAACAAGGAAGAGATTGATTAAGTCCTGCTCGTTTTTTATCGGGTTTTTGAAGATAATAGAATTCTTCCATTCGTTGTAAATTATATTCACGTTCGTTATCGTGATTTGAATTTTGACATCTTTCGTGCTTAACATCGCACTTGCAAGCTCCCTAATTTCGTCATTTCTGTATAAAGTGATTTTATTCTGTATTCTATCCCATATTCTATCAATCGCATCTTTCGTTGGGTTGCTCGCCTTTTCTTTAGTCCAGTTAATATCGTTGTTATACATTATGCCATCATCGCCACAATCAATTAATTGAAGAATATCATCCCCCTTTGCGTCCTTATAAATCAACGCAACCTTGCTTAAAATATGGCTTTGCTTCTTATTCGTTAAAATAGTTTGAGCCAACGCTTTTTTCAAATCGCCATCGTTTGTAATTTGATATTTGCTTTCAACATACAAAACGTAGTTATCTTTTTTATCTTTCACCAGCATATCAACCTGATTTAAGACATCAAATTCACATTCAAATTTAGCAAAATATTTTTTTTGAAAATCAACCTTATAATTCACCTCGCTCATAAAAACAACTTAAAACACATTAAATT
>CAZFPN010000127.1:0-2365 GCA_964521015.1 uncultured Rickettsiales bacterium
TGTATCTACACTACAGACCCTAAAACTCGCACAAAATTTTCTAGGAAATTTCTAGGAAAGATAAGTGTAATTATAAAAGAGGGGATTTGAGGGGGAGATTTAATTTTAGACCCATTTATGGGAACAGGCACAACCGCAGTTTTTAGCAATTCAAAACAATAGAAAATTTGTGGGGTTTGAAATCAATTCTTGAGAGAATAGGTTTCTAGCGATTGGGTTTAAAGGAAATCAGAAAATTTATTGGTCGCTTAGGGCATCGCAATTTGTGGTTACGGAGTATGTATCTTCATTTGTGAAATAGTCTTCTTTGAAGGCAAGTAATGTGTTGTAAATGTCTCTTAATTGCTGAACACAAATTTGCTTCAATGTCACGGCATTCATACTATACGTTTCTTGGTTTGCAAGGAATTTTGAGACCTCGCCGACATCAGTTACAATATTTTGAATACCTTTGAATAAGGTTAGGCAAATTGATTTATTCTTCCTGCCATTCACCGCAGTTGCTTCAAGTTCAGCTTCTTTGAATAGTATGTATTTACTTACATTTGTTCCGATCGTTGTCATTAACCTTTCTGTCAAAGAGGAACCTGAAACTTGGTTGCAGGCGCTGTAGTTATCAATCGTTAGGTTGTGCAATGTTTTGTATATTTTTTCGGTGTAGCATTTACATTTATTTGAAGGTGGAAGTGTGAAATCTTTTCCGATACTTCCGTTTTCAAGCTCAAGAAGGGCATCTTGCAATTCGCTTAAGGAATCTGTGAAAAATTCCGTTATGTTATCTTCCGTGTAGTTTGTCCAAACATCATCAATGATTTGTTCGCACTGGGCAACTGGAATTGGCTTTTCCCAAGAATTCAAAGAGGCGGTTGCTCCCCAAATTCGTGAAACGATTTCTTTTCTTTGTTCTTTTGCTGAAGCTTCAAAGTTTCTTAGAAGACTGCGTGCATTTCTTGTAATTATATCTTGCACTGACCTATCAAGTTGAACAAATTCTATTTCGTTTTTGTTGAATGCAACAGGAACTTTTCCATCAACTAAATCACATTTTGCGATTTGCGCAAGACTTCCTGGATTTTGAGCCCTAAAGTTTTCCGATGCTGGAATTAGCTCGGTTACTAATATATAAGTTAAGTCTTGTGTTGCGGCATCACATTTTCCATCACAGGTTGTATATAAAACCATAAATCTTTTTTGGAAATCTTCCTTTCTATTATCGGAAAGTGCGGATTTGAAATATGGAATTGATATGAATTTTGCAATAGCAAGATTTGAGTCTGCGGTGGAAAGTGCATCTTTCACTGTGGCAAAAGTGCTTTTATAAATTGGCAAAGCCATTATTTCTTCTCTTGGATTGGCTGACCTGTTCATTGCCATATTGATGAAAGGTGTATATTCTCCATTAATTGCCTTTTTCATTTCTGCGGAAACATCATACCAGTATTCTATATCTTTATCAACCCTTGTGCATTTTCCAATTTCGGTTATGTAATCAAGAGAGACCTCTTCGCCTCGCTTTATTTCCCTGATGAAGTCTCTATCTCTAAAAAGACGAGAAAGGAAGTTTGCTTTGACTCTTCTTGGCATAATTGATTGAAGTGAGCTGTTTGCATTGCTAAGTGAATTATTGAAATCGGTTTTTATTAAAATATTTGCAATATATTGTGAGAATGGTTTAAAATCTGGCATTGGAGTTTGGATTAAACCTTTGCTGCATCCATTTGTAAAGTAGCTTCCAAGGTTTTTATCTATTTCGCTCATTTGAGTGCTTGATAAAGTGGGATTGCCATTCTGTGCGATAAATTGAAGTAAGGAACTTTTGGTTTTTTCGTAATAAGATTGCGATGATGGGCAGTCGCTCAAGACACATCGTCTTGCCTCTAAACATGATGCCTCTAAACTATTGTGAATTTTGTTTTCTAATTCTTTGCTTGGACTTAAGCCTTCATCTTCTTTGCCGTAAAAAAAGCTGTATAATGCAATTTCAATTAAAGCTGGGTGTCTTGTATATTTATTTTCGGAAGGTTCTATGCCAGAAAGTATGAGGTTGAAATCTTTATGTATGTATGTTTCCACCGCTGAAAGATATTTTTCTGGAATGTAGTATTCGCCGTCTGCTAGGCTTTCGTTTATTTGAATGATTTTATCAGATTCTTTAAGTGGCAAACCAGTAGATAGGTTTCGTTGGAAGTCTACATATTCTGCAAGAATTTTTGTTGTTAGAACGGCACACTGCCCTCTTGTTTCGGGCTCTCGTTGGAATTGCTGACCTCCATTTCCACTTTGGTTATTTCCGGGAAGATTGTTTGATGTTGAAGAAGATGTGTTTGGTGAGTTTATGTCATCTTTATTTCCACTTCCACCACCG
>CAZFPN010000128.1:0-1369 GCA_964521015.1 uncultured Rickettsiales bacterium
GCGTAGCTTTAAGGGCTGTAGTCTAGATACATCGCCAAACCAAGGCAGTAAGCCAAAAAGCGAGCCGATGTTTGCGTCTACAGAACTTAAAACAAGCCAAAATTAGCAGGAAAGAGCAGGAAAGATAGAAACGTAAGGCAATCAAAAAAGCACATCCACTAAACATCCACTAAACATCCACTAAACATCTATAACTAACGGAAGGGGTTATTTTCATCTACCGATTTTCCATTCAAATACCTTTCCTCCAAAATGCCACCCATCACATTTTCGCTAAATCCATTCCTCACATTTTCGCTAAAGCAAGCCAGATTTTTTGCCCCTTCAAGCAAATTTTTATCCACCCCCATGTCATTTATGTCATATGACATCGCTTCCCACAAAGGCTCATTACTTACGCCGCACCAATTTTCATTCAAGCGGCTAGCCACAAGGCTTTCATTGAGCCTTTCCGTCTTAATTAAATTCTTGATGCTGACTTCTATCTTCTTCATTAAATGTTGGCACAAGATAGAATAATTTTCTTCATTAATATAGAGGGAAAGCAAAGAAATCAAGTGTGTTTTTTCCTTACTAAAGCCATAACAATTTTCAATTAGCAACCTCGGGTAAAATTCCGCAATATTTTTTTTATTTTCATTAAAAACCGCCTTATTAAAAGCAAGAAGAACGGGGTTTAGTTTTTTCGCTATAGTTTTCTTGGGTAGCTTAAGAATTAAATGTTCTCTAATTTTATAATAAATCTTCTCAATAGGCATTTTTTACAATATTTTATGTTCCGAAATTTCAAACATATTCGCACTTTCAATATATTGCAATACATAAGATACATTTATTTTATTTCCACAAATTGCTAAAAATAAATCTATATGAGGTATAATTTGCCAAAATGCAATTTGTTTAGTTCTTTCGTGAGATATTTTGGAAGATAATTCTTTCAACAACGAAGTAAAGTGAGAATTGTGCATTTTAATAATTATTGGTTGCAAGAAACATTAAACCAATGTTCCAGTTAAAATTGGATTGTCATTTCTTCTTCTTATTGTTTTGTTTCTAATAAATTCTTGCTTATTGAAAATATTATTACTAGACAGACGAAGCGCATTAATATATTCCTCGTTTTCTTCGATCCGTAGTTGTGATGCATTATTATCACTATTATTTAGGCGAGGAGTGTTTTTGTTAAGAAATTCACCCCCCCTACTCTTCCTGTTAGTCACAATTTCACCTGGCACAACATTATCAGAACCAACTTCTTGGTTTTGATCATTTTCACTGGTAGATGTAACTGATCGAGTATCCGCTGCATCACCTGGAAGATATTGTTGTGCCGATTTGGCATCTTTAGATTTGCCAAAGAAAGCCTTGA
>CAZFPN010000128.1:1414-2355 GCA_964521015.1 uncultured Rickettsiales bacterium
TTATTATTATTGTTGCTGCTTTATAATTATTGACGTTGATATTATCATCATCATAAACGTATCTTAAAGTGTCTATTCTTTTTGAATTTTTATATTTTCCACAGTCAAAATTTTCTATTCTTTTTGCTATATCCTTTTCTTTAGATTTCGCAACAAACCATTCCTGTGCGAAAGATTTAACCAAAGCATCAACATTAAAGTTTCCTAAAATATCAACTCTATCTTCCATTGGTAAAAAATTACAAGCAAGGTTGTAAAGCTCAATTTCTTTTGTTTCACTTCCTCCTAATCGCTCACTAATATACCTTTTTATAAGCTCTATGTTTCCATTCTCTATGTTTCCATTATATTCATTAGCATTGAAAACACCAACTTGTAAATCTGGAACTTCTTCTTCAGGTTCATCGAGTGTAGCAAATGTAATATTATTACTCTTTACATTGCTTAATAATTGAGCATTATTCTTCCTTGAAATGTCATCTTGAAATATAAAGCATACAAAAATATTCGGGCTATTAAAATTTGTTTTCACAAATTTCGCTAATTTTTCCATCTTTGTTTGATCTTTAGAGAAGTCTTTACTGATGATAAACTCAAAAACAATACCATTTTTTGAGTAAGTATTTTTCTTTACAAAGTCGATTAGCTTTTTTTCCTCTTTACGTGTCGAATTAATAAAAGATTTTTCCTTTGAATCTAAATTCACTGCAAACTCATCACCTTTAAGAAAGTCTTCTTGTGTAAATGACTTGAAGAATTTTGTTGGAAATTTGAATCCTTGAGCTTTAATCTTTTTAATATCTTTGTTTTTGATTTTCTCTCGTTTTACTAACCCATTCTCATCAAGGTAAGAAAATTCCTTACTATTAATTGTTACTTTTTCTGCTGTAAGTCTGTTTAATGCAGATTTCAAAACACCATAAGGAACTGGCCTTTTAAGT
>CAZFPN010000129.1:0-2349 GCA_964521015.1 uncultured Rickettsiales bacterium
CTTTTATTATAGACACAAAAACAAAAGAAGAACTTTGCAAAAAAGACCCTAAAAGTGAAGAAATAATCAAGCCTTTGTTGAGAGGGAGGGATGTTTCAAGATATGGCTATGAATGGGCGGGGCTTTGGCTTATTTTTACTCGCAGAGGAACAAATATAGAAAACTTCCCTGTTATCAAAAACCATTTAATGCAATATTTTGAAGACTTAAAGCCTAAAAAAGACAAAGAGGAAAAAAGAGGTAGAAAAGCGGGAAGCTATCAATGGTTTGAAATTCAAGATAATATTGCATATTATGAAGATTTTGCTAAGGAAAAAATTGTATATCCGTGCATTATGTCAGATAATTCAAGATTTGCATATGATACAGAAAAGCATTATCTTACAGCACCAGCAAACATTATAACAGGTCAAAATTTACTTTATATTACATTGCTATTAAATAGTAAGTTAATATATTTTGCCTTTAGAAAGTATTATATGGGTGGAGGAATTGAAGGAGAGTTGAAAACAAATAATCTTGAAAAACTTCCCATCCCCCAAATTTCACAGGAAGAACAAGCTCCATTCGTAAAAAAGGCAGAAATTATGCTTGAAACGAACAATAAAATCAATGCAATAAATCAGCAGTTCTTTAAGCTTCTTGCTGGTGATTTTTCAAAAATCAATATCAACAAACAACTGCAAAAGTGGAGTGAGCTTTCTTGGAATGAGTTTTTATCGGAAATTACAAAGCAAAAATTTGAATTAACATCAAAGCAAGAGGAAAAATGGCTTGAACGCTTTGAAGAAAAACAAGCTGAAATAAAGAAATTGCAATCAATCCTTTCACGCACAGATGCTGAAATTGATAAAATGGTTTATGCCCTTTACGACCTAACGGAAGAAGAAATCGCGATTGTGGAAGGTGCCTAAAAAGATTTTCAAGCTGATTTGTAAGCAAGAATTCCCCCTTTTAGGTTGTAAAGTTCCAAATTTTCGTCTTCTTCATCAAGCATATCGCAAGCTGTCATACTTCTTCTTCCAGAACGGCAGTAAATCAAAAACGGCTTTTTTTCAGGGTTGGCAGAAATCACTTTTTCGTAAGTCAACTCGCCTAGTGGAATGTGAATTGAATTTGGAATTTTGCCATCTTGCACCAGTTCAAAGGCTTCCCTGACATCAATAATAAAGAATTTTTCTGAAGTTTTTTTAAACTCTTCAACTGAAATTTCATTAATCATAAAAGAAAAAAATGTTGTTATTAATCTTTTATGAAAAAATTTAAAAATCAAGAGTTTTGCAAAAAGAATTTATTGAGCTTGGTCGTTTTTATAACCTTCAACCATTTTCGCAATTCTGTTAATCGTTAAACCTGTTCCAGCTGGAATTAACTTCCCTACAACAACATTTTCTTTAATTCCAACAAGTTTATCTTTCTTACCCGAAATTGCCGCAAATGTCAACACTTTGGCAGTTTCTTGGAAGGAAGCAGCGGAAATAAAGCTTTCAGTTTCAAGAGAAGCCCTTGTAATTCCTTGTAAAATCGGCTCAACAGCAGGCGGAGTTTTGCCCTGTGCTTGCATTTCTTCTTTCATAGCCTCATACTCGGAAAGTTGAATTACCTGCCCTTCAATTAAAGAGCTGTCATTCCCTGCAAGAACTTTCACCTTTCTTAGCATATATTTCACGATGATTTCAATGTGTTTATCGTTAATTTTCACACCTTGAAGCTCATAAACCGCCTGTATCTCGGAAAGTATATATTCAACTAGCTTGTCAATTCCGCCAATTTTTAGTATATCATATGGGTTTTTCTCACCAGATACGATTGTATCTCCTTTGTAAATTTTAGACCCACTGTTAACAACAATGTAGCTATCACTTCCAACCGAAAATTCGTGAACCTCACTTCCGTCATTTGTTGTAATGATAATTTTCTTTTTAGTTTTGTAGCTTTTAATATCAGAAACATAACCATCGCAAGGAGAGATAATTTCTGGGTTTTTTGGCTTTCTTGCTTCAAATAAATCCACAACTCGTGGCAACCCTCCCGTAATATCTCTTGATTTTTGAGCAGTTTTAGGAAGTCTTGCAATTACATCACCAATTTCAATATTATCCCCCTCGGAAGCCAACACCGTGGAACCCACTGGGAAGTAATATGTTAGCAAGTTTCCACTCACATTGTGAATAATGTCTCCTCTGTCGTCAAGTAGCCTCACTCCAGGGTGAAGGTTGCTTTCAATCACTGTTTTATCAATAATTCCAGTGCTTTCATTCTCTTCTTCCTTGTAAGATACCCCATTTATTAAGTCAAATACAGATATTTTACCTTTATATTCAGAAATAATAGGTGTTGTGTGAATTT
>CAZFPN010000130.1:0-2281 GCA_964521015.1 uncultured Rickettsiales bacterium
ACGCTCCGTCCAAAACCCTTAAAGAACGTTCAACTTCAATTGTGAAATCAACGTGTCCGGGGGAATCAATCAAATTAATGACATTATCTTTCCATTGGCAGGTTGTCGCAGCTGAAGTGATGGTAATTCCTCTTTCTTTTTCTTGTTCCATCCAGTCCATTGTGGCACCACCTTCGTGAACTTCCCCAATTTTGTGAGACTTCCCAGTATAGTAAAGAATTCTTTCACTTGTTGTTGTTTTACCAGCATCAATGTGCGCCATGATACCAATATTTCTGTATTTATCTATAGGAAAAGATGAAATATCCGCCATAAAAATTTAAAAAATCAAAATAATGTTAATTTCCTAACACAATAAAAATTAAAAGTCAAGCACGATTTTAAAATTTTTTTCCGCTTGATTTATTTATATTTGCGAAAACTCTGTGTATGGCTTTGTGTTGGATTTGAAAGATTTTGTGAAGAATTTTGCTCTAAATTTGATTGAAAATTACAACCTAAACTTTGATTTTCTGTGTGGGAAAATTCTGCTAGATTGATTTGAGTTTGCGAAAAATTTAGCTCCGATGGGGCATATTTCTGTGCAAGATTTTCTATGTAATTTTGAATTAAGAATGATATTTCTTCAGGCTGAAAATCGTTAAAGTGATTTTTCATTTCTTGGATTTTTTGCCCTGCTTCTTCCCTTGAAACAGATGAAAATTTTTGGCTTAACGCATCTAATTTTCTTTGACAAAATAAAGCATTTGTCTTAAAAGTCGCATTCCAATCTGCATTATAATATGCTTCATTATATTTTTCTAAAATATTGCCTTTAAGATTGGGGTGAATACCCTTTTGAATTTCGTTTTTGCTTTTTTGGAAAAGCTCTTCCGTTTTTACTTTTGCTATATATTCTTTTGATTGCTCTTCCCATTCGTTAAATTGATTTTTGTAAATTTCCGCTCTTGAGGTGATTTTTCTTTGTAAAAATTGTGTAAAATCTTGATGTAACATTGACATTTCATCATAATTAGGAAGTATTTTTTGCAAGATTTCCGATTGATATTGCTTAAAATGTTCTTCTATCTGCCTAATTGAAGTAAAGGAATTAACGGCGGTGCAATCTTTTTTCAGCTCTAAATCGCATTTTTTTTGCAATTCCTTAAGTTGATTTTGGCACATTTGGTGTTTTTCTACGTCAATTGCTTCATTAGTTTTCCATTCGGCAATTAAATCATTGAAGATTTTATCAATTTTATTCTTGTTTTGATTTAAAAGATATTCTCTAAAAAAAGGGGTTCTATATGCTAACTTGGTGAAAAAATTACCTATAGAGCATACAAAGGAGCAGTAATATATATATGGCTTCGCTGTAAAAATCACGCAAAGGCTCACGAATAAACACAGGTCTCATTATTTTTTAAATAATTATCTTAAAGTATAAAATTAAAAAATTAAAAGTCAAGCACAATTTTAAAATTTTTTGGCGAATTTTGATTGATAGCTTTGATGAATATTTTTTCAAAAACCTCTTGCGTTTTAAAAAATCCTATTTTATATCTAGCTAAATTTTAGTAAAAAAATGAAGGAAATGAAGGTATCAAACAAGGTTATTATTTCAAATGAAAGACCTTTCGTTTTAATCGCAGGCCCTTGCCAAATGGAAAGCAGAGACCATGCAATGATGATGGCAGAAAATCTTGTGAAAATCACACAAAAGGTGGGTGTCCCTTTAATTTATAAATCGTCTTTTGACAAAGCAAACAGAACAAGCATTTCAGGAAAAAGGGGCATCGGGCTTGAAAAATCCTTGCCTATTTTTGAGGAAATTAAAAAAACATTCGGCATTCCAGTTTTGACCGATGTTCACAAAGAAAGCGACGTTGAAGATGTTAAATCTGTGTTAGATATTATTCAAATTCCCGCATTTCTTTGCAGACAAACAGATTTGCTTGAAAAAGCGGCGGAAAGTGGCTTGCCTGTCAACATAAAAAAAGGTCAATTCCTAGCCCCGCAAGACGCTAAAAACATAACAGCGAAATTTGAGGCCTTTGGCAACACGAACATTTCCTTGACAGAAAGAGGGGTTTCGTTTGGGTACAACAACCTTGTGGTTGATATGAGGTCATTTATCGTGATGAAAGAAACTGGCTACCCTGTTATTATTGATGCAACGCATGCAACACAAAGTCCGGGCGGGTTAGGCGGTGCAAGTGGCGGAAACAGAGACCATGCCCCAATTCTCGCAAATGCGGCTTTAACAACGAAAATCGCGGGAGTGGTCGCAGAAGTTCACGAT
>CAZFPN010000131.1:0-261 GCA_964521015.1 uncultured Rickettsiales bacterium
GAACTTTTAAGTGAGGTTCAAAAGCTAATAACAAATGAACTCAGCAAGATGAAAAATCTATATGAGGATTACGAACAAAACCAAGAAAAAATTAATGCTTTAAATGGTGTAATTCAAAATAATAATACAGATTCAAAACTTGAAATAACACCAAACAAACACAATAACACAGCAGGCTTTAATAAAGCAAACAAATCGTTTAAACAATCTGCAGAAGCGATTTCTAATTCTACACAAGGCCTTAGAAAGGCAATAGAAGAG
>CAZFPN010000131.1:271-1009 GCA_964521015.1 uncultured Rickettsiales bacterium
AGTTAGTACTTTGGATGAGGCTATTAAAAGGTTGAATGATGTAAAGAAGCTGAACGACCAAGTGATTGATATTAATCAAAAACACCAAGCAATCAGCACCGATGCTAACATTACTGCCACACATTATTCCAAACAGAAATATGAACAATATGCACAAAACGAGGAGAGGCATCAAGCATTGCAGCGTAAGATAAATAGACTTGAACCAGATGTAAAGAACAAGCTAGCAAATGATATCAATGCAATACAAAAACAAAAAGATATTGTCGCAACAGCTAAAATTGAATTGGAAGAAGCTTATATCAAAGTCTTTCCTTATGGAGACTTTAATATAAAAGAGATTGAAAACACGATTTCCAGTCCAATAAAATATAACAGTGTAGAAGACTTTCAAAACGAAAACCCAAACCGTACAGACAATATGCAACAGCTTGATGCAAAACTGTTAGAATTTAAAGCACAACACGAAAAGCTTACAGGTCTTTATAATGGTATTGAAATCAAAATCTCGAAAGAAATAGACAATGACAGAATAGCAAAAATATCAACCGTAACATTGGAAGGTTATGAACACTATGCACAAAATAAAACCATAAGGCAAGCTTTAGTTCGAAAGCATGATGATGAAGCAAAGAAAAAAGATATTAAGATTACAAGTGAAACTGCATTTGAAGATTTTAAGAAACAAAATAATGAACTAAAACAACAAGCAACAGAAATAAAAAACTTCTGTCAGAA
>CAZFPN010000131.1:1019-2256 GCA_964521015.1 uncultured Rickettsiales bacterium
CTTTAGTTCGAAAGCATGATGATGAAGCAAAGAAAAAAGATATTAAGATTACAATTACAAATGAAACTGAATTTCAAGCTTTTAAAAAAGAAGATGATGAACTAAAACAACAAACAAAAGAAATAAAAGAATTCTGTCGGAAAGAGTTCGGTATTGATACAAGCGAAGGAAAAAAGAACTTTACCGATGTTATAAAAGATGCTCAGCAATACGTTCAAAACCAAATAAAAACCCCATTTCAAACACTAGAAGCAAAAAACGAATTTGAAGCAAAAGTCAATAAATTAAATGAAATGATTATCAACTTTGCTACAGAGCATTCAAAGATTACTTATAAAGTTGAAACAGAAAATCTTCAAAAGGTTAATATGGAAGTCAAAGTTATTTATGAAGGATATCAAGGCAAACAAAATGAGATTAAACTTGCAGAGGAAGGAATTTCAAAAGCTCAAGATGATAAGAACCCACTACCAGAAGGTTTAACAATCAAAATTAATAAATTATCAGATTTTAACGAAAATAAAAAAACATGCCAAGATTTTGAGGCAAGCTTAATGACAAAATATAATGTTACAGAAGGTCAATTTGCAGATTTCTGGAAAGTAAAGCAGGCAGAAATAAGTAGCAGAAAAGAGGAATACCTTTCTGTAAAAGAAGCTGAAGAATTACAAGCTGAAATTAATGCTTGGAATAAAGATATAGAGCAACACGAAAAGCTACATAAAGAAATTCAATCACCTGAAATAGAACTTGAAAGTCAAGTAAAAATTGAACCTTTGTATAAAGAATATGAAACACAAGAACAAGAAATTAAAGCATTTGAAGACAACGGCTTAAAGAAAATAAAAGAATACAAAATGGGTGAAAATGCATCAGAAGATCTTAAAAAATTGCAATACAAAGTAAAAGAATTTGATGATTTAAGAGCGAAAGTGAGTGCTATGGAAACAGATATAAAGGACGCATATCATAATAAAGGTATACGTGTAGCTTCTAATGCAATGGAATCCATAAACATGAATGTTTCAACTTTAAGAAATGCAAAAGATTGGCAAGGGAACATTCTTGAACAAGAAGTTAAAAACGTTGAATTCAGAAGCAAATGGAATGAAGATATAAAAGCATTCAATGAAGAACACAAAAAGTTGCATGATTTAAAAATGGATATTGAAAAGGATATTGAAAAATATATTGAAAAAGAAAAAAAAGATGTTACTCCTCCTCAACCTACTGCTAA
>CAZFPN010000132.1:0-2217 GCA_964521015.1 uncultured Rickettsiales bacterium
AAGAAACGCAGAAGACAGACACGCTTTCTTAGTTGGTAAAGATGCTGTAGGTATAGCTGCATCACACCAAACTCAACATGCTATATCTCAAGTGGTTGGTTTGTCATTTAGTACAAAATCTGAAGGAATGGAAAACTTTAATCTGTTCTTCGATTGTAATTTCAAAGTAGAAGGAAATGCAGTTATCTATTCTCTTTCTGAAATGTATGACAAAGCTGGAAAATTAATATCCGACTCAATATCAATGTTTATTGATGCTGCTGTGGATATTGCAAAAGACCCTTACGTTTTTGATATAAACGCTAATTACAACACTTACTCTATTTATCTTACAGCCATACGATTAGGAATACCTTTACCTTTAATTACTAGATGGTTTAACCAACCTGTAATTAGAGAATATGTAAAAATAATGCAGGAAAACAAATCAATTTCCGCAGAGGTTACAGATAAGAAAATGAGAAAAAATGAAATGATCCTAGAAGCTAAAAGAAGAACTTTTAAGGAGCCTTTTCTTTTATCATCTAGTTTGGTGTATCCTGAAAAACAAGGTAACTTTACAATAGAAGAACTTGAAGATTCAATAAAGGAGTATGTAAAGGTAGAAAATGAAGGCGGTGAATTATCTCTTGATTTTAAATTGACTCAATCTTTACTTCTTGACCAATTTGTAATGATGGAAAATCTTTCTTGGGATTTATTTAGATTTGGTCAAGCTATCAATTTAGATACTACAAGAACCGTATCTTTTGAATCAATAAGGATAAAAATATTCAAAATAAACGCAGCTTTACAAGGACCTTTTAGCGATTATGTTGTAAAGGTATTTAAAGAAACTTTCATAGGTTCTATTTATACAACAAAGAACGAATTTCTTGAAGCAATAAAACCTCTTTATCTTACAGAATCAGATAAAGCAAGAAAGTACTTAAACCCAATCCTTGAAAAAATTTATTCCGCAATGTCTTCTCAAGAAGATATTGAACAAGAAGCAAGGGATCTAAAAAAGCATTTTATTAATTACCTTATTCACACTATACCTCTTTCCTTTGATGAGTCTATAAAACCTGTTTTGATTACAGACGAAATCAAAAACTTACAAATAAAAGATAGTGACAAACTTGTTTCTAAAAAAGTAAGAACAGCTCAACTTAAACAGAAAAAGGGTTTAATTAGCGAAAACTTCCTTTTAAATAACTTGCTAGGTGTATTAGTAAAATTTGCAGAACTTTCTGGAAAAAATGTAAACAACATTCAATTAATGAGAAGAATGTTGGATAAAACAGATATAGATTTAACAATTGCTGATTTTAGAAACCTTAAAGATTCGGATGTAGAAACCTACGGCCTTGCTCAAGATTTGTTTAAAATAGCTTTACTTCAATCTGGTATAATTACAAATCCTAAATCAATTTCGCAATTTATACCAAATGAAATGTTTGAAATAATTGCAAAACAAATTCAGGATCAATTTGATGGATTAGGTGGAACTGATATAAGTAACCTACTAGAAAACTTTATAAACTCCTATTTCCAAAATCAATGGTACAACAGAGACCTTATTCCTAAAGCAAGTAAAAGAACTTCTCCGTCAGATAAAAATCCTCAAGGTAATGAAAGATTGGTTCCAGGGTGGCTTACTGCTAGAAAGCCAAAAACAGAAGGAAAAAAAGAAGAGAAAGAAGAAAAGAAACCTTCCCCTATAAAACTATATCAATACTTTGCTGATTCTACTTCTAATAATAAAAAGTTCAATCCTTCAAAGGATGTAAAATCTCCTTTCATAATAGACGTTTCTGTAAAAAAGCTGCCCCCTAAAGAAATAGCAGCAATGAAAAAAGCTGGAGACTATTCATTTATTACTTATACTCTTTATAAAAGGCTTGAGGCAATGAGACCAGATGGAAAAATGGATGTACCTTTGGCACAAAAAAGAATAGGTAAAGATGCAAATGGGGTTGAGCAATATATTTATTACGTGCTTTATTACCCTGTTTATAGATATGGTCAAAGGTTTACTTCTATAGAACATTATAGCGGTGACAATTCAAAAAGCCAAGTAAACGAAGACAATATCCCTGAACTCACAAATAAAAAAGTTTATGAAAATTTAAAGAATAACGGAAAAATGTCAGATATATTTTTATACCAAGATGTTTTAGATGATTCAAAAGAAAAAAGCGAAGATACCATTAACGATGTTAAAAAATTTCTTGG
>CAZFPN010000133.1:0-2186 GCA_964521015.1 uncultured Rickettsiales bacterium
GGCATTTTTGGCTATGTGAAGGGAAAGCGTGCCAATTCCTGAGTATAAATCATAAACGACATCGCCTTCTTTAAATTCGCCAACTTCCAACACTTTAGAGATTAACTTTTCTGCCATTTTCGTGTTGACCTGTGCAAAACCGCTCACTGGCACTTTAAACTTCATTCCAAGAAGGTTTTGAATGAGGAAATCTTCCCCGATAAAGCCGTATAGCTTTGTCTCGCTTATGCTTTCAAATTCCTTCTTATTCACCCCCCAGTAAAGCGAAGCAAGGCTTTGGAATTCCTGCTTTAAAGCCATGCATAAATCTGCTTGAAGGACTTTTGGCTGTTCTCCAAAAATCAGCACAACGCAGGGGTCTCCTTTTGAATTTAAGCGGATTATAAGGCTTCTCATTACACCTTTTTGGTCTTTTGCATTCCAAAATGTTGCATTTCTTTTAAGGCAAAAATCACGAATAAAGTTCACTAAATCGCTTGCTATTTTTGGCATTAAATCGCAATTTTTGATGTTTAAAACTCTGTCAAACCTGCCGTTCACGTGCATTCCAAGGGCTCTTCTTTCTTTGTTTTCAAAATCGCTTGTTATCCAAACTGAATTGGAAAAGGCGAAATCCATTTTATTGCGGTATTCAAATTCGTCTTCTGCTTTGATGATTTCCATCACTTTCGGGCTTTCAATTTTTGCGATTTTTGTAAGGGCATCTCTCACTTGAATTTGCTTGATTTTAGCTTGTTCTTCGTAAGTTATGTGTTGAATATTACACCCCCCACAAAGACCAAAATGCTGACACTTCCCTGCCCTTCTTTGAGGTGATTTTTCAAGAATTTCAAGCACATCTGCCAGTGCGAAATTTTTTTCTTCCTTTGCGATTTTGACATTCACAACTTCGCCGATTATAGCACTTTTCACAAACAGAACTTTTGCAAACTCTTCGCTTCTTCCAACCCCAAAACCTTCTGAGTTTATGCCTGTGATTTTAACATTTCTAATTTCCATAAAATACAATTTTTTTTAATATTATATATCATATTTGCACTTTTTAAAAAAATCAAGAAAAAAACTTGACATATTAATAAAGTTTTGATAATATATGTTTGTTAATTGTTTTAATTGCTATGAGTAAGAGTAATGGTATGAGTTATAAAAATTTTGGTGGGCAATATAATCTTGATTCGATCAGTGTATATAGTTCTGATAGTAATCAAGCTCAAAATAATGATGAGATTTTAAATCAAATGCATCAATACTTTGATCAAGATGAAGGTAATTCAGATGATGAATTAGATAATGTGAGTATTTCGAGTGTTGGAAAAAATAAAGGATATACTCCTAAAGAACTTTATAGAATTGTAACACCTCCTTTAGATGAGAAAGAATTGCCGAATATCAGTAAAATTCAAGCAACAAAAATTAGCAAAAAAGAATTGAGAAAGAATGTAGAAGAAGATAAAAAATTAACAACAGAAGATAAAGAAACAGCGCTTGCTAACATTGATTTAATTGTTAAAGTTAAAAAATCTGGAAAGAAATTTGATGAGCTATACAAAACATTAAAAGAAGAGAGCAAAAAGGCTAATAATAATAGAGGCTTTGGTTATCAAATTTTCAACTTTTTGAGAGAAATGTTCATAGTGCCGTTTTTCAGCAGAAGCTCTCCACCAAATTTGATTCCTTCTTTGATGGCAAGCACTTTGTACGAAGTAGCAAAACAACAATCAAAATATAGAACACCAGAAATATTAAATATGGTAAAGCAAATCCACAAAAGCAGAGACTTAGAACAAATGTTTGACACAACTTACACAAAAGATTTACTAAAAAGTGCTGACGCGATTAAAGAGTTTAGCAAAAAACCCAAAGATTTAACATCAAAAGATGCCCTAAAGACATTGAAATCATTAAAATATTTGAGATATAACTTAAAATCTGATGGTGAATTTTTGTTTGATGAAACAACCAAAAAACAGCTTGATGAAGCGATTAAAAAAATAGAAGAAAGCAACCCATACCATCTTGCAAAAACATTTGTCTTGCTTAGTAAAAACAATCGTGGCAGTAGAAATGACAAAAAATTGAATGAAATAAAAAAAAAACTTATTGAAGCAGGTTTAAAAAAAACAGATCTGAAAAATCCAAATATAAAAAAAATCTACAAAACAGTTGATAAACAGTCTCGTGCTAAA
>CAZFPN010000134.1:0-2178 GCA_964521015.1 uncultured Rickettsiales bacterium
AAATAACCTTTTATGATTTCAAGGCTTTCTTCTTGCTCTTCCAACGTGCGAAGCAATGTTAATGTGTTTGCATAAAGCTCTTCGTCGGGCATTCCTTCTTCTATTAAAAATGTTAAAATTTCTTGCAAAATACAAAACACTAAGACTTTCAGTCTGTTTTTAACAAAATGAACCCCAAAATTCTTGATAATTTCTAACTTCAAAACCCCCAAATGCTCCTCTAGCCTTTTGTTTAAAGTAAAAGAAATTAAAGAAAACTGATGCAACCTTTCTTTTTGCTTCAAACCGCCCTTTAAAAAACCGCCCATCTTTCCTTCTGTTGTAAGAATTTTAAGAATAGCTGAAGAATTGCTATATTCCCGAATTTCAATCAAAATTCCCTCTCCTTCTTTCATAAATTAACGCCCACCACCGCTTTGAAAAAAGCCCATACCAATTTTTTTACTTGCAAAATCCGTAGGGCTAACATTTCTTGTATTTGCAAAGAAGTCTATTGTCGGAAGCATTGTTCCAGCATTAATGTTTCCAAAAAGTCCTGTCAACACGGTGGAGCTATTTAACAAATTCATTATGTCCTTTATTTCGCCAGATGAACTCATCTCAAGTAACTTGGAAAGACCCTGACCTTTCGTTTCGCCAGGACCTGTCGCAAGTGGGTCAACTTCAAAAATGTTGCCACCGCTTGATGCAATGGGGGTAGCACCACCTCCTTCACCACCTTCCGATTCGCTCATTGATGTAAGTCGTGCAATAAAGCTCATATCTGCCCCTTGTGACATATTAATAAATAATAAATTCTCTTTGATTTTTGTCTACATTATTTATATCAATAAAAATGGCAAAATGCAACAAATTTTTTAATTCCATTTCAAAAATATTCCACCATTCTATAATACAAATTTCACTTTGAATTGCATCAAAAAAGCCAATATCTTCCAAGTCTTCAAAATTTTTCAGTCTGTAAAGGTCAAAATGATGTATTGATTTTCCATTTTTTGTTTTGTATATATTAACCATACTAAAAGTTGGACTTGTTATGTTTATGTTGTTTTCGCCCAGTAAATGCTTAATTAAATTTGATGCGAAAAATGTTTTACCCGCACCTAAATCACCTTTTAAGCACAAAATTGGCTTTTTTTCCATGAGCGAAGAAACTTCTCTTGCAAGCCCTTCAACTTCTTCTTTTGTTAAAACTTTTTTTTCCATAAAATGAAGCAAATTATAATAATAACAGGACCGACCGCAAGCGGAAAGACCAACTATTCTTTAAGTTATTCTAAAAAATTTGAAAAAGCAATAATTATTAATGCTGATGCAAGTGCTATTTATCATTCCTTTCCCATTTTAACTGCACAGCCAAAAAGCGAAGAAAAAAAACAATTAGAGCATCTGCTTTTTGAAATTAAAGATATTAGGGACGATTTTTCTGTTAGTAAATGGCTTTATTTGGTGGAAGAAATCATCCGTTCAAGCCGTTACAAAGATTTTCAAAAAATTATTGTAGGAGGGACATGCATGTATGTTTTTCTTTTGATTAATGGGCTTATATCTTCGCCTCAAATTGATGAAAATGCAAGGCTAGAGTCCATCAATCTTTTTAACAAAATAGGTTATGATGAATTTTTAAAATTAGTGCTTGAAAAAGATGTCAAAACAAGCAAAGATAAGCAAAGACTAATCAACAATTATGCCTTAATTTTACAAACAGGAAAGACTTTTGCGGAACTTCAAAACGAGCCTAAAAAAATATTTTTAAAACCAGAAGAATTTGAACTGATTAAAATCAACCCAGAAAGGGCGATTGTTTATGAAAATTGCAATAAAAGGTTTAATAAAATGCTTGAAATGGGGGCTGTTTCAGAGGTTGAAAATGCAATGAAAATCTACGGAAATGATTATGACTTCAAGAAAATCCTTTGTGCCAACGAAATAAAGAATTTCATTAAAGGGGAAATTTCTAAGGAAAAAATGATTGAAATTAGCACACAAAAAACAAGGAATTTAGCAAAATCACAGTTCACTTGGTTAAACAACAAGCTTTAAACTTCAATGTTTGGCTTTGTGTTATCAAAAATTCTTTTGAATGCATAGCCGATTTTTAAAAGCCCCATCGCCACAACCAGCAAAACACCAGCTTCAACAATAAAAATTCCTAATTTTTGGCTTGCACCAGATGAA
>CAZFPN010000135.1:0-2174 GCA_964521015.1 uncultured Rickettsiales bacterium
AAGAAGAAAAATGCTAAGCGTCTTGGTTTTTGCCTTGATTTGCCTGTTTCCTTCAACATCTATATCAAACAAAGTGGCGAAATTCGGCTTTATTTCAGTTTTTAGCGTCCCATAAAAATTGCCGTAGACATTTGCATATTCAAGGAATTCATCGTTTTTTATCTTTTCTTCAAACTCTTCTTTAGTGAGAAAGTGGTAATCTTTCCCGCTTTCTTCCCCTTGCCTTATTTTTCTTGTGGTGGCAGAAATGGAAAACCTTGCCTTACCAAAAATTGGGGATTGCTGGCTTGAGATAAGCTTTTTGCAAATTGTTGTCTTCCCCCCACCAGAAGGCGAGGATATTATAATTAGTAAAGGTTTCATTGGCTTTTTATTCATTGCCTACTTTATAAAGCAAAGTTTTTATTTGTCAATATTTTTCCCTGATTTTGAATAATTGCAGAAGGTTGAATGTTGTGCTTGCCTGAAATTTTCAAATCTTTTTTGGCGATTTTTTCCAGCTCAAGGCAGATTTTCTCTTCTTCAATTTCACCATTCTCTAGCAAATTATTCACCATTAAAGAAAGTTCTCCATTTTCTTTTAATAAGCTTTTATTTTTATTTAAATCGTCAATATGAATAGTTCTTTTTTCTATAAAATAATTTAACACAGGAATGCTGTAAGCAAGTTTTAAAAATATTGAATTATTAGCGCTTTCTTCCATTTCCTTGATACAGACCTCCTCAATCATATTAACCCTGTTTTCAAGTTCGCGCGTTCTTCTTTCAATTGAACATTTCATTTGATTTAAGACATCCTTAAAAGTTTCCTTTGTGGTTTTTTTAACCTTACTTTCAAATTTTATTTTAGATTTTTTATAAGGTATTAAATCGTCTTTTGAAATTACATCAAAATCAAAACCTCTCTCTTTTAGGCAGAAGAAACTTTTATTTAAAATCGTGATTTTGCGAAGTATATCAGATGGCTCCTTTTGACTTGCAAAGTTGTTAGCTATATCATTCATCGCAAAAAGATGAGCTTTAAGCAGATTAATTTCCTCTCGTGCATCTTTCACTTTTTTTGCATTAGAATCTGTTAGAATTTCCTCAAATTCAATGGTTTTTTCAGATAAAATAACCGCCAGAAGTTCCGCACTGATTTTTGCCTTTTGCGATAGATTTATTATCAAGTTGGTGAAATCAAAATTTAATCCAGAAGCGATGTCTTCGGTTGAAATTTCTTCGTTAAATTGTTCCAGCACCTCATTTTGCCTTTGATGTGCTTTATTTGGCATTTCGTAGATAGGGGAAAGTTTTTGCAAAATATCTTCATTATCAAGTTTTGAAAAAGCCTTTTCCTTGGAAATATTAGTGCAGGCAAAGACTAAAGATATTTCTTCAGATATTTCATCAATTTTAGAAGATGTCCCGATGATTTGCAATGCCAATATTCTTTTTGTGTCATCATTTTCTAAACCCCTATTAGATTTTAATTTTTCTCTTGCCACTTTAATTAAATCGTCTAAATCGCTTTTCGCTTTATAAAAGTTGATGCAGTAATTTTTTAAGAATTGCAATTTATCGCCTTTTAAAAATTTCCCCGATTTTTCAATTTCATCTTCAAGCTCGGTTATGATATTTTTTAGATTGTTTGATTTTTCCATTGCTTGCTCTATTAAAAATTCATTCGTTTTTATCAAGTTTTCAAATGTAATTTGGAAGTCGCTTGGTGCATTTTCGTTAATTAAGTTTTCAAGAATTAAAGTCGTAATGGTTGTTGCATTGAAAAAAGCAGGCAATTCTTCAATAAAAAGTTTTTTATTTAGCCTTAAAGTGAAGTATTTTCCAGTTTGCTGACCAATCGCATTTCTCAACCCTTCATAAACAGAATTTAGCACATCTTCTCTGCCGAAATCATCCTCAGTTTTTTTGTATGTATAAAGTTTTGGCTTTACAAAAGATTCAAAAGCAATTCTTCCCGCAGTTCTTCCGAGGCTAGCAAAAAGAAATTTTCTCACAAATGCAAAATTAAGCTGATTTTTGATATTCAAAGCGATATCCTTAACCGCTTGCTTCAAAGATTCTGCATTAAAATCATCCGCTTTTCTAACCCCCAAAACAGAAGGCTTATTGGCACCATTCACGAAATATTTATTCACATCACTTACACCTGTCAATAAGGAAATCGCCAAAAC
>CAZFPN010000136.1:0-2168 GCA_964521015.1 uncultured Rickettsiales bacterium
TCATTTCCGTTGAAGACGATGTAATTGGGGGGGAATTTGGTCTTGGAGAGGGCTGGAAAATGTTGATGGAATGCCTTTCTGTTGGTAGAGGTATTAGCCTTCCAGCAATTGCAACTTCCGCAAGCAAAATGACAACTAAATACACCTTAATGTATGCTTCAATTAGAAAACAATTTGGCTTGCCTGTAGCAAAAGTTGAGGGTGTTGAAGAAGTGCTTGCAAGGATGATTGCAAACTGCTTTACGGTTGATGCTATGAGGGTTTTCACCGCAACTGCCGTTAAAAATGGACACAAGCCCGCAATTAACAACGCGATAGTCAAATACCATGCAACTGAAATTTCAAGAACAATCGTAAATGACGGAATGGATGTTTTGGGCGGGGCTGCAATTTGTGTTGGTCCAAGCAACTTTATAGCTCATGCTTATATGGGCACTCCAATTGGAATTACTGTTGAAGGTGCTAACATATTGACTAGAAGTCTTTTGCATTTCGGTCAAGGATTGATGAGGTCTCACCCTTTTTTATACAACGAAATGGTTGCAATTCAAGAAGGTAATTTGCATAATTTTGATAAGAATTTTTGGGGACATGTCGGTTCTTTTATTGCAAAAAGAATTAGAATAACAACTCTTGGAATTTTGAAATTTTTACCATTTCAAGCTTGCGATTTAACAACGAAATATTCCTCTAAAATAGAAAGAATTTCGGCAAGATTTAGCTTTATGGCTGATATAATTCTGCTTGTACATGGAGGAAATTTTAAAATCAAAGAAAAATTAAGTGGAAGATTCGGCGACATAGTTTCCAATCTTTACATTATGTCTGCAATTTTAAGAAAATTCAAAGCATTAAACGAAAAGGAAACATTAAAACCGATGGTTGAATATGCTCTTGAAGTTTGTCTTTCAAAAATTGATAAAGCAAGCCTTGAAATACACAACAACATTTCCCAAAATAACTTGATAAATAGGTTGGTTAAGCTAGCATTTTTCTTGCTTCCGCCATCGCGAGAAGCAAGTGTAATTAAGGATAAAACCTCTTACAAAGTTGTAAAAAACTTAATTGAAGACAAAGAAATTTTCAACGATTTATTTGCCAATGTCTTCATTTCAAAAAACGAAGAAGATAGAGTGAATTTGGTAAAAGAATGTTTTGAAAATTCAATCAGAGCTGTGCCTGTTATTAAAAAAATCAAGCTTGCTAAAAAAACATATAGCGAGGCACTGCAAGAAGGAATTTTGACACAAGAAGAATTTGAATTCATCACAAAATGGGAGGAAAATGTTGCAAAAGCAGTTCAAGTTGACCATTTCCCATTAAAATCAAATGCTATTTAAACCAACTTTTTCTGTGAAATTCGCTTAAACCAAATTCCTTTATAGCTTCAAAGTGGGCTTTAGTGCCGTATCCTTTATGCTTTGAAATCCCGTAATGTGGAATTTGCAAATCAAGGCTTTCCATAGCTAAATCTCTTGAAACTTTTGCGATAATTGAGGATGCTGAAATTTGAGGAATGAACCTATCACCACCTATCACACAACTTGCAAAAGGCAGGTTTTTTGGCTTTATATTGCCATCAATTAACACTTGAGCCGAATTTGAGCTAATTTCCAGTTTGAAAAAAGCCCTTTCCATCGCAAGCAAGGTTGCATTCAAAACATTCAAATTTTCAACTTCTTCAAGGTTCGCAACATCAATTGCAAATTTAATTTTTGAACTTTGGATTAATTTTGTGTAAATTTCAAATCGTTTTTTTGGAGAAAGAATTTTGCTATCACTGACTTCAAAATCAAGGTTTCCTTCAAAATAACAAGCACAGACAAAAACCCCTCCAACAAGACTTCCTCTGCCTGCTTCGTCAATTCCTATCACTGCTTTTTGGAAAATTTCGCAAGCTCTTCGTTGAATTTAACTTGAGTGCAAAGGCTTAAAGAGGCAGGGTCTTTAGGGGTGATTTCTTCAATTTTAGGGTAATTTCCAAGCTTTAAATTTTCAACTGCTTTTTTTGTTGCCCCTGTGAGTTTGATGATTGAATTTTCAGGCAATTCTGGGTGATTTTGAATTAAAAACAATGCCCCACTGATTTTGTCTTTTCTTTTTGAAAGTGGTGTGTAAACTTTTTTGGAAATTTTGATTTCGGTATCAGGAAAAATTGGTAAAGCGGA
>CAZFPN010000137.1:0-2158 GCA_964521015.1 uncultured Rickettsiales bacterium
AGCAGGAAGCCCGTGACAATCCCACCCAAAGCGCCTTTCTGTTTTTTTGCCTATCATTGTTTGAAAGCGAGCGACACTATCTTTCACATAGCTTGTTAGAAGATGTCCGTAATGAGGAAGCCCATTTGCGAAAGGGGGACCATCGTAAAACACGAATTCTTCTGCTCCTTCCCTGTTTTTAATGCTTTCTTTGAATGAATTTTCCGCTTTCCATTTTTTTAATACATCATTTTGCATTGCACTTGCATTTGCTTGATTAGAAGGTATTTTATACATAATTTTCAAAATAATGGAAGATTAAAAGAAGATTTTTGATATGTCAAACATTTTTTTAAATCACTTTTCCGTGATTTTCTATATTTTCTTTTACATTAAACCAGTTTCGCCCCAAATATTCTTGGGTTTCTTGGTGAATATGGTGAGGCGAAAAAATCTCTTCTCGCCTTCGCTTTTGATTTCGGTTTCGGGCTATCTTTCCTGCTCTTTCCTGTTATTTTTTCACACTTTTTAAGTCTCGTAGACGCAATACTCCCTTTGTGCTTTGTAAATATGGGCTATTTTTGGAGTATTATACACTACGACCCTTAAACGCGCGGAAAAATACCTAGGAAATTTCTAGGAAATATAGGTGTTTGAGGGTTTAGGTTTTTTCTTGAGATTGGAATATTAATATAAATTGATTGATGTCAAGATATGTTTTATAGTTTTTTGCCTTTTTGCATCTTTTTGCGATGATTATGTTTCCTGTTTTTTAGAAAATATTATGCGGAAATTTCACCAAAATAAAGCGGAATATGGAAATTTTTTGCACGAAAGAAATCTTTTTGAAAAAAAAGCTTGATTTTTAGTTTTTGTGTTTCATTTATTTAATAATGGTCTATTTTTATAATGAAAGGTTTTTTTAAATGGAATAAGGCTTCTCTTCAAAGAAGTGGCATCGCAAGTAAAGAAGTTTCGTCTTCTATCTTTATGCCTTATTGGTGTCATTTTAACAGCACAACCATTCTTACAAAAAATAGAGAGCTCATAACTTTTATTAAAGTTGATGGCTTTTCTTTTGAAACGGCAGATGATGAAGACTTAGAAAGCCGAAAAAACACAAGAAATAACCTGTTTAAAGGGCTTGCAAATGGGAACATTGTCATTAATGCTTACACTTTAAGGAAAAAGCATTCTGCCTATCCAGGTGGAAATTTTGATGACCCATTTTGCCAAACACTAAACGAATCTTGGAAAGCAAGGCATTCCCCTGATTACACCTTCATAAACGAACATTACATTACAATCACAAGGAAAAACAATGCACTGACTGAAATTTTTGAGAAAGTCGCAAAAAAGTTTGACAAAACCGAAGAAGCACAAAGTGAAGACGCCGTTCTTTTTGACGCCTACAGCGAACTTCTTGAAATTCGCGATAGGGTCGTAAACACACTTTCTGCTTACAAAGCGAGGGTGCTTGGAATTTACGAACAAGATGGTGCTTTTTATTCCGAAATTCTTGAATTTTTAGGTTTTATTGCAAATTGCGGAAATGCACAGAAATATTTCGTTCCTGCCTACGGAATTGATAAATACATTCAAAATTCAAGACTTTATTTCGCAAGAAAACATATTGAAATTGTTAATGCAAAGGGTGAAACGAGATATGCTTCAATGGTCAGCATTAAGACATACCGTCCTACAACTTTTGCAGGAATGATGGATGATTTCCTTCATTTAGGTTTTGAATTTGTGATGTCGCAGAGTTTTAGCTTTATTGATAAATCAAATGCCATCAATAAAATGCAGTTGCAACAAAATAGAATGATGCAATCGGGTGACCCTTCAGTTTCGCAAATCGCTGAAATTAGCCAAGCGCTGGATGATGCAATGGCGGGAACGTTCGCTTTCGGGCTTCACCACTTAAGCATAATGTGTATAGCTGACACAAAAAAAGAGCTTGATGATGTTACTTCTCAAGTCAATGTGGAATTTATTAATATGGGAATTCAAAGCACAAGAGAAGCCCTTAATATGCCTGCCACGTTTTGGGCACAGTTGCCGGGAAATTATGATTTTGCTTCTAGAAAAACAACGATAAACACCCTTAATTTAGCATCTTTTGCAAGCTTTCACAACTACCCAGAAGGTAAGGTTAAAAACAACCATTGGGGCGATG
>CAZFPN010000138.1:0-1150 GCA_964521015.1 uncultured Rickettsiales bacterium
AAATAAATGGAGATAAGTATGAAACCATTTTTGAAGTGGGCGGGCGGAAAGTTCGGGCTTTTTCTATAGCAATAAAAAGGGCAAGGTGGAGGAGCTTTTAGTATATAATTACAGAATATAGGTTGACTTTTACTGCTTTATATGATGGCATTGATATTATTTGAAATTAAATATAATAATTAATATAAAAGACAAATATAAAGAATTTAAAGAAGCTTGTGAAAATGAATATGAAGAATACAAATCTTTAAATATATACCACAAATATAATCGCTACATTCTAAAAATATTTTTTGATAGTTTGCAAGATGATGATGTAGAGCAAGCATTAAATGGATTAGGTTCAAAAGATAGAGGGGTAGATGCAATTTTTTACGACAAAAATGAAAAAATTATTTATTTATGTCAATTAAAAACATCTGATATTGGTAGCTATAGAGATATAGACGACAATAAAGTTTTACATAAAGATTTAGATTATCTTGTTGGCTTCATAAAAAAGCTTAGTATAACTTCTGACAATAAAAGAGTTGAAAAAGAAAGAAGTAAAATTCAAAAAAGAATGGAAGAAGGTTGGGAAATTTCACATAATTTCTTTTTTATGGGTTTAGATGATACTCATTTAGAAACGGCAAAATCTCTAGGAATTAGTTATTATAATTTTAATTCAATATTTAAGAAGCATCAGGATTATAAAGATAGGGCATCAGAAGATGATTATGCTGAGGGTAATTTTGAGTTAGAAAGTGTCAAAGACTCGGTTTTTCAAAAAATCTTGACGAGAAATCTGCAGAAACATAGAAATCTGCAGAAACATAGTTATATTGGAGTTGTGAATGCAAACAGCCTGATAAATCTACACAATAAAGCGGGTTTAAAGCTTTATGATAATAATGTTCGTTATAATCTTGGAGATAACATAGTTAATAAAGGAATGATGCAGACTATAAAATCCAACCCAAATCTTTTTTATTATTATAATAATGGAATAACAATTACATGTGATAAGGCTGGTATTAAATCAGATAATATAAGCTTATCAATGACTAATCCCTCAGTAATAAACGGAGCACAAACTTTAAATACAATAGTCAAAGCCGAAGACACTCACTCAGTTGATGATGTATCCGTTTTATGTAGAGTGATAGTT
>CAZFPN010000138.1:1160-2156 GCA_964521015.1 uncultured Rickettsiales bacterium
CAACGAAAAGCAATTTATCAGAGATGTAACAACTTACAATAACACACACAATCCAATTAGAGAAATTGATTTTCTATCAAAAAGACCTGAGCAAAAAGCACTATATATAAAATTCAAGGAAGTAAGTTTGTTTTACGAATATAAAAGAGGGCTTAGACAGACTAAAGAATATCAAGCTGAGAAGTCTAAATTCAAACAACTCACAATTAAACTTACAATTTCAAGTTTGTTTCAAATTTTATTTGCAATAAAAAATGAGCCTCATATTTCTAAAAATGTTAAAGAAAAATTAAGAATATCACCTCAAAATAATCGCCCCGAAGAAGATTACTTTAAAGCAATTTTTAACAAAGAGCTAACTTTAGACCAAATTAAGAAGGTATCTCAAGCAGACTTAAAGGATGATAGATTTAAAGAAATTTTAATCGCAGTATATCTTTTTAATAGGATTGAAGAAAATAAAAAAGATTTTGAAAAAGCAAGGAAAGATTTTTTGTTAGCTACTAAATCGGGTAAAGTAATTAAGCAAGTTGTTGAAGTGCAATTTTTAAAACACAAAGATGAAAATGTGAAGATGATTTCATATGGAGAGAAATATCTTGATTTTTATTTTCCAGATTCGGCTTATCTCATTCTAACAACATTTTGGTATATTTTGAATGATAATAATTTAATTGAGGATTTAAAGAAGATGTCTCACAATTACTTAGAGGAAAAAATTAATAAAATTGTTGATAACTGGTTATTTGAAATTATGAGTTCTTACTTCAGACCAATTATGAAAGAAGTAAAAATTGATAATGATAACGTAAAAAACTTCGTAAAAAGAGCTGGATGCTTTCAAGTAATCATTGACAAAATTGAAGAATTAAAAGGAGGTAATTCTTGCATTAGTCAATTTAAGTCTAAATATTAAATTTCAAATTTAACATAAGATATAAAAAGAGGGGCGGAATTTTGCCTTTGGGAATATGGTTTTGAAGATGAGATGGATTA
>CAZFPN010000139.1:0-2149 GCA_964521015.1 uncultured Rickettsiales bacterium
GTCCTGAAAAAGCACCAAGTGATGGCCCTTGCATGATAAAACTTGAAAATTTAGAGCAAATCATTCGCAGGATGAAAATGATTGACGAACTTGTAAAAAACCCACAATTTTAGCAGATTAATATGACGCAAAAAAACGAAATTATAGCACAAAAAAAGGAAATGCTTTATGAAGGAAAGGCGAAAATTCTTTATAAAACAGATGATGCAGGCTTGCTTATTCAATATTTTAAAGATGACACAACGGCTTTCAATAAGCAAAAGTTTGAAATTATTGAAGGAAAGGGCATTTTAAACAACGAAATTTCAACGATTATAATGAAAAAATTGAAAGAGGTCGTTCCTAATCATTTCGTTAAAAAGCTAAACGAAAGGGAACAGCTGGTTTTACCTGTTAAAATCATACCTCTTGAAGTTGTGGTGAGGAATGTGATTGCAGGAAGTTTCGCAAAAAACTTTGGACTAACGGTGGGCGAAGCTTTAAAACAACCTTTAGTTGAATTTTTCTTTAAAAAAGACGAATTAAACGACCCGATGATTTCCCCAAATCAAATTGAGTGTCTTGAAATTTTGAATAAATCTCAGATTGCCATTTTGGAAGATTATGCCTTAAAAGTCAATGCTGTTTTGAGGGAAATTTTCACGAAAATTGGCTTTAAACTTGTTGATTTCAAAATTGAATTTGGCTTTGATTTGAAAGGCAATATTATTTTAGCGGACGAAATTTCCCCCGATTCCTGCCGTTTGTGGGATGTTATGACGGGAAAAAGCTTTGATAAAGATGTCTTTAGGAAGGGGCTTGGCAACATTATTGAATATTATTCCGAAGTTCTTGAAAGGTTGCAAAAAATATGAAAATAACACATTCAACGGCAAATTCAAAGGATGCAAAACAGGGGAGTATTTTCTTTGCACGAAAGGGTGAAAAATTTGATGGACACGACTTCGTCAAACAGGCGATTTCACAAGGTGCAACCTGTGTTTATTATTCTTCAAAACTGCCTTTTGAAATTATCAATTACCCAAATGTTGAATTTATTTTTAATAAAAACTTGGAAGAAAACCTGCCTTTTATCTTGAAGGAAATTTACGACATACCTTCAAAATTGGTTGGAATTACAGGAACGAACGGCAAAACTTCCACTGCTTTTTTTGGTATGCAGATGTTTGGAATGCTTGGCAAAAAGGCTGGCTTTGTTGGCACTTTAGGGGCATTTATCTGCGACAACTTGGGTGAAAACACTCGTAAAAATAACATTGAAAAGCTTGAAGAAAGCGAACTTACGACGCCTGACATAATTTCTTTTTACAGAATTCTTGCGAATTTTAAGGCTAAAGGTGTTGAAATCGTTTTTTTTGAGGCAAGTTCCATCGGCTTATTTCAAAAAAGATTGGCTGGGATTGGGGTTGATTTCGCTTGCTTTACAAACTTCACACAGGACCATCTTGATTTTCATAAAACGATGGAAGAATATTTTGAGGCGAAAATTCTGCTTTTCAAAAACCACTTAAAACCTGCTGGAAAAATTTTAGCGGGGGAAGGCATTTTCCCTAAATTACAAGGAATTTTCCCTGATTGCAAGCGGTTAATTGAGGTTACAGAAGAAAGCATTACTCCCGAAGGAATTTCTTTTAAAGTGGGGGGAGTATCTTTTGCGTTCAACCTTTTTGGCAGATTTCAGATTGAAAACCTCCGTTTTTTGATTTCCATCGCCCTTTCCTTTGGCTTTTCTTTGAGCGAAATTTCAAAGGTTGGAAGCCAGCTTAAAGCCCCGAAAGGAAGGCTTGAATGTGTGAAAAAATGCCCTTATATTTTTGTGGATTACGCACACACACCTGACTCGCTTGAAAAGGCGATTTTAACTTTGAAAGAAGGCTTAAAAGGAAGATTGTTCGTCCTTTTTGGTTGTGGTGGTGAAAGAGACCCTTTAAAAAGAAGGCTAATGGGGGAAATTGCCTTTAAATTAGCAGACTTCACCATCATCACTGATGATAACCCACGTGGCGAAAGCCCTGAAGTGATTAGAGGGCAAATTTTGGAAGGCTTTGAAACGAAGGAAAATGTGGTTGAAATAGCTGATAGAAAAAAGGCCATCTTTTCTGCTATTCCTCGACTTTTGGAAGATGACATCCTTCTTATCGCTGGCAAG
>CAZFPN010000140.1:0-2130 GCA_964521015.1 uncultured Rickettsiales bacterium
CTTTGATTTTAAAAGATGTAAATATAAGAATTTAATATTCAAATTCTTATAAATATTAGATTTCAAAGCTTTTCTTTGTATGTATAACAAATTTCTAGATTATTTAGCTATAATTTTGCTTTGATTTTTATCAAAAATTTACTGATATTTGTTTTTCTTTACTAAATTTATATTTAAAGGATTTAGTATTTATATCTTTTTGTTTATTAGCAATTACATCATTCCTGCAGTATTTTTTGGTAGATTGTTTATATTGTTTTTTATTTTTCTTGACATTTTAAGTTTTATCATTTAGGAGCTATCTTGATTACAGGTTTTTTTATTATGGCGTTTATGGCGTTTGTTAAAAATTTTAAGGTTCTTTTGAATGCCTTTACTTTAAGAGAAATTTTTGTTGGGATGTTTCGCACTTTTTGCTATATGTTTAAAAGAAGTGTGACTCTTAACTACCCGTTTGAAAAAGGGCCCGTTTCTTCTCGTTTTAGAGGGGAGCATGCACTTAGGAGGTATCCAAACGGAGAAGAGCGTTGCATTGCTTGCAAATTATGTGAGGCAATTTGCCCAGCACAGGCAATTACGATATCAACGGACGAGGTTGACGGAATTAGAAAAACCACTCAGTATGACATAGACATGACAAAATGCATCTACTGTGGAATGTGCCAAGAAGCCTGCCCTGTTGATGCAGTTGTAATGACAAACAACTTTGAATTCAGCACGGGGACAAGGGAAGAACTATTTTACACTAAAGAAAGGCTTTTATCTAACGGCGAAAGGTGGGAAAATTCAATCGCTCAAAACCTCAAAGATAACAAAAAATACATATGATAAGCGATGCCTTTTCCAAAACGAAAGATGGTCTTTACAGAAACAATGTTGGGGTTGTTTTGCTTAATTCGCAGAAAAAAATCTTCGTTGGCAAAAGATATGCTCCACCAACCGCCGTTTCTTCATGGCAGATGCCCCAAGGCGGAATTTCTGAAAGCGAAAGCGAAGAGGAAGCTTTAATCCGTGAAATTAAGGAAGAAGTTGGAATTTTTCCTAATACATTTTCCATCAAAAACAAAACGAAAACACATTTTTACTATGTCATTCCCCCTAAAGTGAGGAAGTCTATTTGGAATAACATTTATATTGGACAAAAGCAAAGGTGGTTTTTGGTTGATTTTACAGGAAAAGATGAAGATATTAACATAAACACCGAATTTCCCGAATTTAGCCATTGGTCATGGAAAAAGGCTGAAGAAGTGCTTGAAAATGCCGTTTCTTTTAAGAAAGATGTCTACATTGCCGTTTTAAAAGAATTTAACTTGATATGAAAATTCACAATTCCGTCCTTGAAATTTCCTCTTTATACGAAGGCTTTTTGGTTGATATTTGGGGAGTTTTGCATTCTTCTGGCATTCCTTTTGATGGCATTTTTACTTCCCTTGAAAGCCTTAAAAAGCAAGGAAAAAAAATTGTCCTGCTTTCAAATGCCCCAAGAAGAGCGGTGAATGTGAGTGAATTTTTGTCGCAAAAAGTTGGTGTTTTGAAGGGAATTCACTATGACGAAATTTTAACCTCTGGCGAGGCATTCTTCCTTGAAATGCAAGACAAAGCGAAAGGTGAAGAAATTTTTTATATTGGCCCTGCAAAAGATTTAGGTGTAATTAATGGGCTTAACTTAAGGCTGAAAACTGATTTCAACTGCAACCCTGCTTTTGCTATTTTGACAGGTATGGTCGCTAATGTAGAAGAAAACCTTGAATTTTTGAAGAAAAAAAACTTAACACTTTACTGCCTCAACCCTGATGTTTTCATTACCAATAGCCAAGGTTTAACCGAAGAATGTGCTGGCTTTTTCGCAAAAAAATATGAACAAATTGGCGGAAAAGTGATTTACTTTGGAAAGCCGTTTTTAGAAGTCTACACAATGGCTTTAAGCTTTTTTTCCTTTGGAAAATCTCAAATTTTAGCAATAGGGGATGGCATGGAAACTGATATTCTAGGGGCAAACAATGCGAAAATTGACTGTGCTTTGTGTCTTGCTGGTCTTCCAAGTATTGAAATGAAAAGGGGTATAAAGCTTGAAGACTTCCTTTCACAATTCCATTCCAAACCAAATTTCATTATCAAATCGCTTTAAAT
>CAZFPN010000141.1:0-2021 GCA_964521015.1 uncultured Rickettsiales bacterium
TAAAAACTCTCATATTCAACATGAATGCCGAAATTTTTACAATTCCCGTGCAAGGAAATTTGATAAAAAAAATGATGAATGGAAAACCACTTCTTTCCCAAATTTTTTGGCTTTTTGATGCTTCAAAAGAAGAAGTTTTAAACTATTCAATCTTAAATTCAGAAGTCTTCATTTCAAGCACAGATACCATCCCTGGAATTTTCTGCAAAATGGGGGACGAAAAATCCGCACGAAAAATATACAAAATCAAAGGAAGAACATTTGAAAAACCACTTGCAATTTACACAGCAAATCCACTTTCCTTCCTTGAAAAATCAGAAATAACAGAAAAATTCTTAAGCGATTTAAATTGCCCACTTACAATCGTTTCCTTGCCAAAGGGGGAAGTTGCTGGGCTTAAATATTCAATTAAAAATGGGCTTGTGGGAATTAGAATCCTTTCCAAAACTTCCAAAATGTTTGAATTTTTACAAAAAAATAACCTGAACCTAATTGGCACAAGTGCGAACCTTTCAAACGACCCTTCACCTTCAAAATTAGCTGATGTTTCACCAAAAATCAAAGAAAATATACCAGTTTTTGCAATTGAAGAAAACGAAAGTTTAGTGCAATCTTCCATCGTGAAAATTCAAGAAAATCAATTCACAATCATCAGGGAAGGCTTGCATATTCAGGAAATTACATCTTGGCTTGAAAAATTTGCAACAGACAAAATTCAGTCTTTTCAAGATGGTATCGAAAAAACTTCTTATATTATTAATTTAAACAAAAATGAGGAATGATTTAAAGCTTAGAATTCGCATTCAAGACCAACAGATGACATTATGGGAAATTGTCAAAAAAGCTGATACATACACTATGTTTCGCGCTTCCATCACCTCTGGGAAAAAAAATCCAGACGGCACGTGGGATAATGTAAGCCAAAATTTCACCTGTTTTGCAAACGGCGATTCCATTAAAAAGCTCAACGATGGCTTTGTCCAAAAGGCGAAAATCAAAATTACAGGCAGCTTAACATTCCTACCAGAAAAGCGCACTGCGATGGGTAAAAACGGAGAATACCAAGAAAGTATTTTTTCAAATGCCACCATTAATGTTGATTCCCTTGAATTCATTGAAAATGAAGGTTATGCGGGCGCAGGGACTGAAAAACCAAGCAATTCATCTTACGAGGCAATTGATGACGACATTCCATTTTAATATGATGAAGAAAATCAAGCTCGGAAAACACGAATTTAGCCCCATACTTCCCGCCCCACTTTCAGGAGTGACCGATTACCCCTTTAGAAGCTTAATTAACAGCTTTGGTGGTGAATACAGCATTTCCGAAATGATAGCAAGTCGTGCGATGATAATTGAAACGAAAGAAAGCTTGAAAAAGGCGAAACACGATGAAAACACAATCTCTTCCGTGCAACTTGCTGGGTGTGAACCAGATGTAATGGCGGAAGCGGCAAAGTTAAACGAAGGTTTGGGGGCCGATGTGATTGACATAAACTATGGTTGCCCCGTGAAAAAAGTTGTCAACGGAAATGCAGGCTCGGCACTGATGAAACAGCCAGTTCTTGCATTGAAAATCGTGGAAGCAGTTGTTAGGGCGGTGAAAATTCCTGTTACCGTCAAAATGCGAATGGGTTGGGATAGGGAAAACCTAAACGCACCAGAACTTGCAAAATCCTTTGAAAATGCAGGTGTTCAGATGCTTGTAATTCACGGAAGAACAAGAAATCAGCTTTATGAAGGCAAGGCGGATTGGTCTTTCATTTCCAAAGTCAAGGAAAGTGTGAAAATTCCTGTCATCGCAAATGGGGACATCAAAACCTTTGAAAATGGTGTGGAAGCCCTTGAATTAAGCAAGGCGGATGGCATCATGATAGGTCGTGGGCTTTATGGAAAACCTTGGATAGTGCAGGACTTCATTGAGTTTTTCAGCGAAAAAAGAACAGAGATGAGACACCTTTCAAAAGCGGAAGTCGGCAAAATCGCCCTAAATCATTTTCTTGAAATGGTTGAATTTTACG
>CAZFPN010000142.1:0-1985 GCA_964521015.1 uncultured Rickettsiales bacterium
GGCGCAGTCGTAGTGTTCGCGGTAACGGTCGCGTTCGTCTTGGTCCAAGCCGCGTCTGTTTCTTGTGATTGACCAATCCCTTGCATTTTCAAGCCATTTCCCAAATTGTCCTTCCTTAATGTGAGAGGGCATCCAGTTTATTCCCTTGTTCAACTCAACCATTCTTTCTTTGAATTTGCTAACTTCAACATACCAGCTTGAAACGGCCTTATATATCAAAGGGGTGTCGGTTCGCCAGCAGTGCGGGTAATTGTGAATATATTGTTCCTGCTTAATTAACACACCTTCTTGCTTTAAAAAATTGATGACATCGTCGTTTGCTTCAAAAACTTGTTTTCCCGCAAGGTTTAAAATCGCAGGGAGGAATTTTGCCCCCTTTTCGCCTTTTATTTCAAAGAATCCAAGCTTTTTTACAAGGGAAATTTCGCAGTAGGTTTTCACTTCCCCAAGTGCGAATTTATTTAAAAATTCCCTCAAAGATTCTTCTCGAATTTCCTTGTTTGACAAGGTTTCTTCGGTGAATGAAAAATTTAAAATTCCGTTGGTGATGTCAGCAAGACCCAAAACATTGTTTTCTTTGCGAATTTCAAAGGTGTTTTTGGTTTTTACATATTCTGGGAGGTTGAGTGAAATTGCTTTTGTGAAATCAAAATTTTTGCCTTTAAAGTTGTTTGGCAGGCACTTTAGGGAAAATTTGGTTATATCAATCTTAGCACGAGGGTCAAAGATGATGCCTTCTTTTTCAAACCCTAATTTTGTGAGCATTTTTTCCGATTCTGCATTTTTACCATTTATTACAGCGATGATATTTTCAACTTTAAAGCGAATAAATGCCATTTTTGTGAAGAAATTCAATGCTTCAAAGCCGTATCCCTTCCCCTTGTGTTCTTCTGCTAAAAAGCAAAGGACTTCCACGTTTCCTTCCTTTAAAAGCACATTAGGGTCGTGAGCTAAAACCCCAGCAAGACCAATCACTTCACCTGTTTCCCTTAGTGTAATAATCATTGGAGCGGTGCCGAATTTCTTTTTATGTTCTTCGTAAAATCTTGCTTCTTCATTTGCCCCATCAAAGTGCATTTCTGTGTGGTGTTCAAGCAGTTTTGCGATGAATGTTTCGTCTTTTTTTGCAACATCTCTAAATGCAAGCCTTTCTGTTTTAAATTGGAAATGAGGGTAAAGTTCTGGTGTGAATTTTCCGCTATCATCAACAGGGCAAACGATTTTTATTCCTGCTTTTTTGCAAGCTTCCCAGTCGTCTTCCCCAAAGCCGGGAGCGATGTGAACAAGACCTGTTCCACCTTCGTCTTCCACGAAATCTCCGTGAATGATTTTGAAGGCATTTTCTTCTCTTTCAAAGAATGGAAAAATTGGGTGATAAGCCATTCCAAGCAATTCTTCACCTTTTACTTCGGCGATTATTTCGTTTCCTAACTCTTTTTCAAACTTTGGAGCGAGTTTTTTAGCTATAATCACTGCCTCTTCACCTGTTTTTAAAATGCAGTATTCAACATTTTGATTAACGGCAATCGTGAGGTTTGAAGGCAAAGTCCAAGGGGTTGTTGTCCAAATTAAAGCATGCAGTTTTAAGCCTTCTGCAAATTCCTTTTTTGTTTTTAGTGCGATTTTGACAATTGCCGTTTTGCTTGTGTGCGAGCGGTAGGAATTATCCATCCTTGTTTCAAAGTTAGAAAGGGGAGTTTCGCACTTCCAAGAATAGGGCATCACCCTGAAATCTTCGTAAATTAAGCCTTTTTTAAAAAGTTCCTTAAAGCCCCATAAAACACTTTCCATATAGGGGGTATCCATCGTTTTGTAGTCTTCGTTAAAATCAACCCAACGACCAGCCTTTTCAATGTAATTTTGCCATTCTTTTGAATATTTCATAACGGAAGAACGGCAGGCATTATTGAATTTTTCAATTCCGTATTCCATAATTTGCATTCTACCGCTTACTTTCAGCTCTTTTTCGGTTTCCATTTCAGCAG
>CAZFPN010000143.1:0-1964 GCA_964521015.1 uncultured Rickettsiales bacterium
TTACATTCGGCTTTCTTATAGACATCGCAATCGTCCCCTTTTCAACAACAGGAGGGAAGACAATCTGGATACGAAAACCATTAGGTAGTGTTGCTGAAAGCAGAGGTTTTTCTTCCGAAATCATCTGGTCTGTATATTGCGCCACAAGTTTTGCAAGCCCGAATAAGTGCTTATAATCAAGTGCTTCAATTTTGTGGACGGACATTTCCCCCTTGTTTTCAACCCATACTTCCTTAGGCTTGTTGATGGAAAGTTCGCTCACGCCATCTAGCTCAATTAAGTCTTTAAGTGGCAAAAGATAGGTGTTTAATGCGGTAATGTTCACTCCCTCCATAGTTTTAACAAAAATTATATATAAATGTTAAACCATTTTGAAGGGAAAATCAAGAGGTTATTTTTTAGGAATGTACCTTTTCAAGGCTTATATTTTGAAACGGTCATTAGTAAAGTGTAAGACATCAGTGGTAATATTTTCTTTAACTAAAGCCTGCATATCCTGAGTTTTTTTCGTATTTCTTGCAACTTCTTCTATATATTCATCTGGTGTTTTTTCTATTTCTTCTTTAAGTATTGTGTGCAATTCTAACCCAATTTCCGTCAAACCAAAACCGCACAGCACATATTCTTTCTTAGATAGAGTGGAGACTGCTATACATTTTTGCGATTTATTAAAGCTTAAAGTTATATTTGTATTAGTTGGTTTATACTTAACTTCCCCATGCCAAATTGAATTAAAGAACTTTATATTTCCATCTTTTCCAAGTAATTCTTTATCTTTCGGCAGTAGATTTGCATTATTATACAATAATATTGGAGGTTGTGTGTTTGCAACATATCTAAACTGCTCTTTAATTACTTTTAAATCATCATTAGTAATGCTGTTTAGAAATTTAATTAATTGAAGGCTTACAACCTCTTTATCTTTCATTTTTTCGTCTTTATTTTCTTCATCTTTCTTTTCTTTATCTTTCATTTTTTCTATAAGTTTTGCAAGCAAATCATTAACATCAGTTCTATTCGGCTTAAACTCTTTAAAAATTTCAATTAAAATATCTTCCTCTTCTCCTGATAAATTATATTGCTTCCTAAAATGGTTTGCCATTTCTGGTGCATATGTAATTATGTATGATATTTTTGCAGGATTTAAATTATCTAACATTTTTCTTATATCAGCCCTTTCTTCATTTGAGAAAGTCATTGCGAGAGTTTTTCTCTCTTCTTCACCTTTTGCTTTTATCTTTTCTTTTTCTAATTCGTGGTCTTTTTCTTTCTCCTTTATCCTTAATTCACTTTCCTTTTCTATTTTGCTATTCTTCATTTTGCGGTAGAAAATAACTGCCAAGCAATGCAATATAAACAATACATACCCAAATACAATCGCAACACAGAATGCAAACACAAGAGCAAGTTGCCAACCAAAACCATTTTTTAAAACACCCCAAAAAGATAAAACACCCATTACAATTGAGATAAGAATATCCCAAAACACTTGCCAAATGCTAACTAACGAAGCAATTCCGCCAATCCATTTCAACATATTAAGCTAGAAAATCAATTTAATGCTTTAACTTGAATAAATCTTTTTTTCTTGTCAAGAATTAATTTGTTAAAATTTACACGATTATAAGCTGTGTTGCCATCTATTCAACTGTTAACATATTTACATTTGCTTATTAACCATATTATTTAAACCGCAATTAATATCAGATGGGATTTTTGTCTGAATTTGTATGTTTTTGCGAAATGGAAAATGGTTAATTCTACGAAAATTATTTATGGGAAGATTTTGGATGCAAATAGCATAAAAAGTCCTAGAAAATTACATCTGCGATAAATTTGTCTAAAAAATATTTAAAAAAGTGTTGCAAAATAAAAATATAGTTTTTATAAAGTTTGATATTGTGTTTATTTTTTATGAAAAAAGCTTTAGTTTTTGGTGGAAATGGCTTTTTGGGTCAGTTTGT
>CAZFPN010000144.1:0-1824 GCA_964521015.1 uncultured Rickettsiales bacterium
AAAGTAATGATGTTTTATTCGTTCGTTTTCAGGGCAAAATTTAAGGGGATTTAAAACCTTGAAAGGCTCTTTTTTTAAACAGGCTCTAGTGCTGTGGTTGGAATTATATTTTAATGTGAATTTAGGTAGCGTCAAAACCACCTTATAGCCCCAAGTCATTGTAATTTTAAATTCGTTTACGGCGCTGATTTTCATATTCATTTTGCACCCGCAAACCTCACAAAGCCCCCCAATTTGAAACAACTTTGAATTTACTTGTTGCATTGTAATTTCATCTTTGAAAGGTCTTCGTTTTAAAAAGCATTTCATACAGGGCAATTCACCCTCATTGCCAATCGGCATTTTTAATGAATTGTTTTTGTAAATTATAAATTGCCTTAAAGTTTCGCTGTAAATCATTGCGGGTGTTTTATCGTCAATCGTTAAAAGCCCTTCCGTTCTAACCCATCTATGAACCGTTGCTTCATCTATATTATAAATGAAAGCAATATCTTTTACCAAGTAAGAAAGCCCTTTCCTTGTAAGATTGGTTTTAAATTTTCTAATCGATTGCTTTTTCATAACTTTCCATTACTTCCTTTAATTCTTTAAAAACGGCTTCTTCAATTTGCTTTGAAGCTTCTTTTGTTATCGGGTGAAAAATTGTGAATTCTTGCTTTTTTGGAAAAGTTAGCCTGAACCCTCCTTTTATTTTTTCGTGAATTCCAATACTTGAAAGAAATATATTATCATTTATAACAAGGCTTGCAAAGCCAATAAGTCCATTATTTGGTTTTATGAATTCAATTTTTACTTCCGTTATTTTCATCTTTTTTGTGATTAAGTTGAAGGGAAGCTCGCCTTTGTTCTATTTTTGAAAGAAGCTTAAAGAAGTTTATAAGATTAACGGACGCAAGTTCCAGCTCGCTTTCTTTTACTTCCGCATTATAAAGTTCTTTTAGCTTTTCTTTTAAATTTGACATTAAACAAAGATTTTTACTTCCTTGTTTAAGTTTTGAACTTTAATTTTTGTTTATTGTAGATTGTAGCAAGCTTAAAGATTATTTCAGCTAGCAGAAAGAATTTTTTTAAAATTATAACACCAGTTTTGAATTTGCCCTCCGTCTGTATGTTTTTTGCAATATTCAAATGCCAGCTTTACATCATTAATTTGCTTTATTGAGTAAAGATTTGCAAAGCTTTGAAATTTTTCTTTATTTAAGTTATTTAATTCATCCATTATTTGATATGAAATATCTTTTATTGATTTAGAAGTTGATTGCTTTGATAAAAACATTTGTTGTATAACATTTTCTTTAATTAAGTTTGTATCTTTATGTCTTTCAATACCCCCCTTTCTTTTTTCTTGTATGTATTTATCGCTTAATAAACCTCCCTCAAACTCAATTACATTGCTTCCAAGTTCTAAAGTTTGAAGATTATTTTGAAAGGCAACATCAATCAAAACAATTTTACAAATATCTTTTGCATTTGATTTTATTGCCTTTAATTGATTATTTTCATTTTCTAAAAAATTCATTACAACAAAAAAGCTTTTCTCTAAATCATTGTTTTTAAGATAATTAAGGTGCTTATCATATCCTTTTTCAAGCTCTTTATTATTTGAATGCTTCAATTTTAACATTACCTTATTTTTACCCGAAACAGAAAATAAAAGTTCAATTTGTTTTGTTTCTTTGCAAAATTCACGGGTGATTTTTAAATTGCCTTCACTGGCATTTAACCAAGTTTGGCAAACAGAAAAGAACATCATTTGAGAATAAAACTCCAAGTTTTAAATAATAAAATTTACATTGTCAATAAAGTTTTTAAATATTCTTTACT
>CAZFPN010000145.1:0-1769 GCA_964521015.1 uncultured Rickettsiales bacterium
TTATACATTAATGGCAGTTTGTGATTACGGATTGCACCGCTTGAAAGTTCAATTCCGTTGCAGACTATATCATACTGAAATGCCTTGATTTCAAGGGGGTTTTTGGTTTCCAAAGCTTCCATACCACCTTGAGGCATTGAAAATGGGTTGTGCGAAAATTCAACTTTCCCTTCGTCATTTAGCTCGTAAAATGGGAAGTCTGTTATCCAGCAAAATTCAAAAAGGTTTTCGTCCAGAAGTTTTAAATCGCGCCCTAATTTGGCACGAACTTGCCCAGCTAATTTGTTTGCTTTTAATTCTGAATCGCAAGAAAAGAAGACGGCATCTCCTGCTTTTATGTGGTTTTTTAAGGCTTTTAGGTTTTCTTCTTTTAAAAATTTTGCGATTGGACCTTTCGCTTCGCCGTTTTCGTCAAGAATTATGTAAGCTAGCCCACCTGCCCCGTTTTCTTTTGCGAATTCTATGAAATCATCAAAGAACTTCCTTGAATTTCCTGATGTTTTTGGGGCTGGAATTCCGCGAATTACCTTTCCTTCTGCGACTGCCTTTGCGAAAATGCTGAATTCACTGCCTTCAAACACGGCTTTTGCATCAAAATTTATGATGGGGTTGCGTAAATCTGGCTTATCGGAGCCGTAATTAAGCATTGAAACATCGTAAGGGATGCGCTTAAAAGGGTAAGGACTGACGATTTTCTGCCCTGCGAACTTCGTGAAAAGGCTGTGAAGAATTGGCTCCATCGTGTTGAAAACTTCTTCTTGCGTTGCGAATGCCATTTCTATATCAAGTTGGTAAAATTCGCCGGGAGACCTATCTGCTCTTGCGTCTTCATCCCTAAAACAAGGGGCGATTTGGAAGTATCTATCAAACCCTGAAACCATTAAAAGTTGCTTGAATTGCTGGGGCGCTTGCGGAAGGGCATAGAACTTTCCGGGGTGGACTCTTGATGGAACGAGGAAGTCCCTTGCTCCTTCTGGTGAACTTGCGGTTAAAATTGGGGTTTGAAATTCCATAAAACCTGCTTCATTCATTAGCTTTCTCACTTCTGAGATGACATTTGAACGAAGGATGATGTTCTGGTGCATTTTTTGCCTTCTAAGGTCTAAAAACCTGAATTTCAAGCGGATTTCTTCGTTAAAGTCATCTTCTGTATTCACGGCAAAAGGCACTTGCATGGCCTCGCTTTCAAGGAAGACTGAACTTGCGATGATTTCCACTTTTCCGCTTTCAAGGGCTGGGTTTTCCATTCCTTCTTTGCGTTTTATGACACTTCCTTCAATTAAAAGAACGCTTTCAAGCTTGATTTTAGATATTCTTTCAATTTCGCTTGGCTCAGAAACTACGACTTGGACAATTCCGTAATGGTCGCGCATATCAAGGAATAATAAACCCCCGTGGTCCCTTTTATTGTGAAGAAAACCAGCGATTTTAACCACTTCCCCGATGTTTTTTGCGTTGATAAACCCGCATTTGTGAGTTCTGTAAAAAGACATAAAAAACTATAATAATTTCTTTGCTAAACCAACTTTTTTTATTTTGCAAGCAAAATTTGTAAATTTTATTTCCACTTATTTTTTAGTTATTAAATGCTGAATAAGTCCTGTTAATAAAGAAACAATTCCAAAGGAAAAAGCTTTTTCTATTACTTGCTTCCAATTCCAATCGTAATAATATCCTGATAAAATTATCATTAATGCTATAATCGGAAATACTACCCGTGGGGAAGTTGCAAATACAAGCCAAAATCTTTTATTTTTAATCAACTGATA
>CAZFPN010000146.1:0-1756 GCA_964521015.1 uncultured Rickettsiales bacterium
ACAAGAAATAGGAGGGACTTCATATTTTTTATTACCTTCCTTAAAACGCCATAAATAAAATAATATCCTGTTGCAAGCCCCTAGAACAAGTGCAGTATTCACCCCTCCAGGCTTTCCGTGACCACGATAATTAAGTGAAGCACCCTTTACTTCTTTTGAAAGTTCCTCATATGTATATTTCCCTTTTCTATTTTTTATTAAAAACTTTAATGTTTTTTCTACTGTTTGCTGTATTTCAGGCTTTTTGCCTTCATTAACAGATATCCAGTAGGGATACCCATAATATCTTGTCTTCCAAATAAAACCATTAAATATGTTGCTAAATGTTGTCATAAATATTATATTAATACTTGAAAAAGACTAATATATATAAATTGCAATATATATTAGGAAAAAATCACATAATTTTTTAAAGCTCTCCACCTACCTTCTTGAATTTTTCAACAAAATCAGATATCTTTTGAAAAATGCTTTGCTTTCTAGATAAATAATTAGGGTTTAATGGACTCATTTGGGACAGGATGGCATTTAGCTCTGTGCCGTTTTCTGTTGCAAAACCACGCTTACTTGAAGTATTGATATACCGCCTTGCCTCTGCTTCATTTAGGTTTTCCGATTTAATTAATTCTTCCCCTTCACGCCTCTGTTCCGCTTTTGCAAAAGTAAAAAAAGCCTCTATCATGCTTGGCTTATCCTCAATTTTGTCAAAGTCAGTCTGATTAATAAAATCAATTAACAAGCTCTCTTTAGCTCTGTTTCCTATGCTGGCTCGTATCATTCGTCTTGCACTTTCAATTAGAAAGGCTTTATCCTTTACCTTTTTGTGCTTTTCAAAAAGTTGTTCTAAGATGTAGTCTAAACTAATCTCTTGAGATTTTAGCAAATCCACCTCAAAAACAATATCTTGCCAATCCATTGAAAGCTTATCTCCATTACCGCTCGCCTTCTCTTTTCTTAGCCATTCTCTTATGTCATTATAAGTAGACCTATAATCTTGTATTTGACGCTCTGATGGAATTTCAATCTTTTTTAGTGTTTCAACATCCTCATCGCTTAAAAAATGCTTTTCTTTGAAGTTTTGCAATGAAGTAGTATCGTTTAAATCAACATTCTGCAAGGCTTTCAAACTTGCAAATTCATCGTAGTTTTGCAATATATTTTCCACACGCAAATACTCGCCAAATAATTTACAAAAAGCCTTTTTGTCCCCTTCCTTCACAATTGCCTCAGGGTTAGGGAAGCACTCCTGCAACTCCTTTACAACCTCCACAAACCCACGACGAGCCTCACCAGTTTCTGAGTCCTTAAAACCATTCATATACTCCGCATAGCTCTTTTCAAGAATGATATTTCTGGTATTTTGATTACCAAATAAAGTAATCGCATCAATAGTTGCCTGCTGTAAATCACGAAAGGTAACAATATTACCAAAGGTTTTAGTTGCATCGTGAATACGGTTAGTTCTTGAATATGCTTGTATCAAGCCGTGATAGCGAAGGTTTTTGTCAACAAATAAAGTGTTTAATGTTGGAGCATCAAACCCTGTTAAAAACATCCCCACCACAATTAGCAAATCAACTTCCTGCTCTTGAACTCGTTTAGCTAAGTCTTTATAATAATTTTCAAAATCCTTCCCATCCAAGCCATAATTTGTTTTAAACATTGCATTATAATCTTTTACAACAGAGCTTAAAAATTCCTTAGAACTCAAATTCATAGCAGAAACATCAAGGCTTTCGTCCGCAATTTCACCAAT
>CAZFPN010000147.1:0-1738 GCA_964521015.1 uncultured Rickettsiales bacterium
CAACTACAGGAGCCATAGATTTCACAAGAGGAACAGCTTGTCTTTGCATATTCGCCCCCATCAGAGCCCTTGCCGCATCATCACTTTCAACAAAAGGGACAAGCGATGCGGAAATTGAAAGAATCTGTTTTGGAGAAATTTCAATATATTCAATTTCGTCAGCAGATTTCACAACGAAATCACCTGCATGCCTGCAACTTACTAAGTCTTTCACTATATTGCCCTCTCCATCAACAACTTCTTTATCTATTTGTGCTATTACGAGGTCTTTTTCTGTTTCTGCATCAAAATATTCAATTATGTCAGTCAATTTGCGGTTGACAACTTTTCTATAAGGTGCTGTAATAAAGCCGTAGTTGTTAATTTTGGCATAACAAGCAAGTGTGTTAATAAGCCCGATGTTTGCACCCTCTGGTGTTTCAATTGGGCAAATACGGCTATAATGCGAATGGTGAACATCCCTCACTTCAAAGCCTGCACGGTCTCTAGAAAGTCCGCCCACACCAAGTGCCGTAATTCTTCTTTTATGAACAAGGTCAGAAAGTGGGTTTGTTTGCTCTGTGAACTGCGAAAGCCTTGATAAAAGAAAAAATTCTTTTATGTCAGAAATAATTGTGTTAACAGAAATTATATCAGAAGGGAGCATTGACTTAATCGAAGATGAATTCAATTTGTCAGAAGAAAGCCCAATTGACTTGATAAATGCACTTTCAAAGTGATTTCTAAATAACTCACCGACAGAACGAATACGTCTATTTGCAAGGCTATCTAAATCATTGAATTTCCTGTTTTCTTTCCTTGCAACAAGCAAATATTGAACGATGTGTTTAATATCTTCTTTCGTAATTGCAGTTTGGGAAAGGTCAAGGTTGAGACCAAGAAGTGAGTTGATTTTGTATCTTCCAACTTCGGAAAGGTCAAAATATGTGGAATTGAAAAACAATCTTTCAAAAACTGCCATCAATTCATCTGGGTTTGAAAGCACATTTAAAGCTAAAGACTTAAGAATTAATTTTATACTTTCTTCTCTAGAATCAAAAAATTGTGTGAAACTTTTGTCTAAAAAGAACATTAAATCACCTGAAGCAGTTGTATTTACAATTGAAAATGGTATATTTTCTTCGTGCAAAATTTCAAGAGTTTGGAAAGAAAGCCTTGAGCCAATAATTAAATCGCTACCTTTTTCTAGGTTAATGTTTGAAGCAAGCCAGCAATCTTCGATTGAATTAATTGAAATATATAGCTTTTGGTCAGCTTTTGGCTTAATAATAGACCCAGATTTAAAAATAATTTCCCCTTTTTCGTTTAATATATCAGCTTGGAATGAAAGTTTTTTGCTTGAGATTTCACCAAACTTAACTTCAAAAAGCTTGTTTTTTGCAGGTTTTAAGCTTGCGGTACTAATAAAGCTTTGAATAACTTCTTCTAAAGTGAATCCACAAGCGGAAAGGAATGCACCAGAAGAAAATTTCCTTTTTCTGTTTATTCTTGTGAATAAAACCCCATTATTATTAAATTCAAAGTCAATCCAGCTACCTTTGTGAGGAATAATTCTTGCGGTGTAGGAATTTAGTGAGCGTGCCTCGTCCGATTCAAAGAAAACCCCTGGCGACCTGTGAATTTGAGAAACAACAACTCTTTCAACTCCATTTAAGATGAAAGATGCAGTGTTTTCGGACATCAGAGGAATATCGCACAAGTGAATTTCTTGCTCTTTAATTGAGGAAACTTCTGACAC
>CAZFPN010000148.1:0-1716 GCA_964521015.1 uncultured Rickettsiales bacterium
GCCTACTGTTTTGAATAAACTTGATAGATTTTTTACACAAAAATTACAATTCATCATAACCGTTTCGTCTGTGAGTTTTAGTCTTAAATTTGGCTTAATTTGGCTTCTTTATCGCATTTCTTCAATTACATCTGTTAGTTCTGGTTTAAACAAATTTTTTACCATAGCATTAATTCTAATAACGCTTTTTAACTTTGTTGGCTTAAATAGTTATATAGTTGGCTTTTTAAACGGATTTAAAGCAAATTTTGGGGATTTTGAAATTTCCATATACAAAGCATTGACTTTTTTTGCGATTTTTACTGGTCTTTTTTGGTTTAATAGAATTTTTCTTGAATGCCTGAGGAAGGCTCTTGATGCTACGGAAATCAACACAAACACAAAGGTTTTATTTTTGAAATTTTTTGGAATGATATTAATGTCCTTCGCCATCGTTGCCTCGCTCTCTTCAACTGGATTTGATATTAAATCTCTCACGATTTTTGGTTCTGCGCTTGTTGTCGGTTTAGGTTTTGGCTTTAGAAATCTCGTCTCAAACATTATCAGTGGAATTACGATTTCTTTTGAAGAAATAATCAAAGAGGGGGACATCATTTTAATTGATGACAAAAGGGAAATTCGTGGCATAGTAAAAAGCCTTAATATGAGATATGTCCTGCTCGCTGAATTTGATGGCAAGGAAGTTATAGTCCCAAATGATACGATTTTAACAAGCAATGTTTCCAATTTAACACACTCGCACAATTTGCTTAGAATTAGAATAGACATTACCCTGCCTGCAACACTTGATATTCCTGCTTTCAATAGGGATATTACTGAAATAATGCACAACAATAAATATGCCAGCAAGGTTGAAGAATGCTTTTTCCATATTGAAAAAATCACTGAAATCGGCATTCATGCATTTTTATTTTTTTGGATAGATAACCCCTTTGATATCAACATTGCAAGAACAAACTTAATTCTGCAAATCGTTGATTATTTGCGCGAAAAAAACATAGAACTGCCAGAGCCAATCACAAAAATCACAAGGTGAAAATTTCGTTTCCCCTGCCATTTATTCCAATTGTGTGTTCGTATTGTGCGGAAAGTGAGCGGTCTTTCGTTGTTGCTGTCCAGCCGTCTACCTTGCTTAAAATGGTTTGATGTTTCCCTGCATTTACCATTGGCTCTATCGTGAAAAACATTCCCTCTTCAAGCACAATTTCTTGGTAGCTACTTCTTGCTTCGTTGAAGTGCATAATTTGAGGTTCCATATGGAATATTTTCCCAATTCCGTGTCCGCAGAAGTCTCGTACGCAGGAATAACCATTTTTTTCAACATAATTTTGTATTGCAATTCCAATTTCACGAATTTTTGCACCAACTTTTGCCTTTTCAATTCCTAGCATCATCGCATCAAATGTCACTTTGCAAAGCCTTTCTGCCATCAAAGAAGGCTTTCCCGCAAAGAACATCCTGCTTGTGTCGCCGTGATAACCGTTTAATATGACGGTCACATCAATATTGACTATGTCTCCGTTTTTTAGGACTTCAGTTTCCGATGGAATTCCGTGGCAAACGACATGATTTATAGAGGTGCAAATTGATTTAGGGTAGCCACGATAGCCAAGTGGGGCTGGAATTGCATTGTTTTCCAAGATGAAATTATGACAAATTTCGTTTAATTTTTCCGTTGAAACTCCCACTTCAACGAACTTTCCAACATGGTCAAGG
>CAZFPN010000149.1:0-1692 GCA_964521015.1 uncultured Rickettsiales bacterium
ATGGTCTTACAAAACCACTAATGGGAACCAAATTCAAGTTATTTACAAAGAAAAATTATGAAAACACTTAAATTTAAAGCACTTTCCCCGCTTGCAAAAAAACCTGAATATAAAACCACAGGTAGCGCAGGAGCAGACCTTTATTCCTGCCTTACAAACGAGGGGGAAAAAATCACCATAAAACCCTTTGAAATCAAGGCAATTCCAACAGGCATCGTCCTTGAGTTGCCAGCAAATTTTGAAGCCCAAATTCGCCCAAGAAGTGGCTTTGCGCTTAAAGGCATCACCATTCCAAATTCGCCTGGCACAGTTGATAGCGACTATAGAGGCGAACTTCTTGTCATTTTACAAAATTTAGGCAAGGAAGATTTCATCGTTGAACACGCAATGAGAATAGCACAGGTCGTGATTTCGCCAGTCACCCAGTTCGCATTTGAAGAAACAGGGGAAATTTCAGCCACCGAAAGGGGTTCTGCGGGTTTTGGGTCAACAGGGGTTAAATAAAAGGCTTAAGTTCATGGCTTAAGTGAACGGCTTAAAGTTGACTTCAAGCGGGACAGAAAGTTCCATCGCTTTTTCCATCTTTTCCTTGATTTTAAGGGAAATTTCAGGGGCAATTTCGTCTTTGATTTCAAACACAAGTTCATCGTGAATTTGCAAAATCAACTTGCAGTTTTCGTTTAAAAGGCTTTGAATTTCTATCATCGCTTTTTTGATTAAATCAGCCGCACTACCTTGAATCCTCGCATTTATTCCCGCCCTAACAGCATGAGAGCGCACCGCATAATTGGAGGAATTGAAGCCTTCAATATAGCACTTTTTACCAAGAATGGTGCGGACAAATCCGTCTTTTTTTGTCATTTCTTCTGTCTCTTTCATGTAAGTTTCAATGCCTTCGTATTTCGCAAAATATTTTTTCATCTGGTCGCTCGCTTTTGAAACCTCAATGCCAAGTGTTTTTGCCAGTGCGAAAGCCGAAAGCCCATATATAATTCCAAAGTTTATAGCCTTTGCGTGCGACCTTTCCTCTTTGCCAACATTTTCAAGCGGAATTTCAAACATCGTGCTTGCGGTTTTTTTATGGACATCTTCGCCGTTTAAAAATGCCGTTTTCAAGCCTTCAACCCCCGCTATGTGAGCCAAAATGCGAAGTTCAATTTGCGAATAGTCAAACGAGAAAAGAGAAAAGCCTTCCTCCCCCTTGAAACATTGCTTTATTTTCGCCCCTATCTCCGTTTTAGCGGGTAAGTTTTGCAAATTAGGGTTTTTTGAATTAAACCTGCCTGTGACCGTGCTAATGCTGGAAAAAGTTGTCCTTATTCTGCCGTCTGGACTTTGATGCGATTTTTCAAGCAAAACATCAATGTAGGTTGTCAAAAGCTTGCTAAAATGACGGCTTTCCATCAATTTTTTCGCAATCAAAACTCCGCTTTCCGCAAGCTCTTCAAGGACATCGCTACTTGTTGAAAGCTCTCCGCTTGCCGTCTTTTTGCCCCCCTTCAGCCCAAGTTTCGTGAATAAAATTTCGTTCACCTGCTTCGGCGAGTTAATGTTAAATTCTTCCCCTGCAAGGGCGGTGATTTCGCCATTTAGCCTTGAAAGTTCAAGGGAAAGTGCATCTTTCATCGTGCGCAATTTCAAAGGGCAGACCAAAATGCCATTTCGCTCCATTTTCGCAAGGATGGCAGGGAT
>CAZFPN010000150.1:0-1688 GCA_964521015.1 uncultured Rickettsiales bacterium
GAAGTCATTAAAACTTATTTTACTCAGCTCAATCAAGATTCAAGCCATTTTGTGAATTCAAATGACATCTGCACCCCAATTGAATGTGTGAAGGAAATGGTGGATGCACTGCCTTTAGAATTATGGGAAAGAAAAGAGCTTAAAATACTTGATAGCTGTGCTGGAAACGGCAATTTTCACGCTTACATACAAACAAAAACCGCACTTTCAAACCTATATTTCAACGAAATTAATGAGAAAAGAATAACCAATTTGCTAAATTATTTTGGCAAAAACATTAACTTGACAACGAAAGACTTCCTATTTTTTGAAGAAAACGAAGAATACGACCTTGTGGTTGCAAACCCACCATATGCGAAGTTTAACTTAAATGGCAGGACTTCAAAAAACCATAACCTTTCGAGGGACTTCATCAAAAAAGCCTTAAGTATAACCAAAAAAGGCGGTTACATACTTTTTATTGTGCCTAATAATTGGATGTCCTTTTCCGATAGAAACACATTACCGAAAGAGCTTACGGCTCATCAATTCCTTCACATCAACATTCACGGGGCAAAAAAGTGGTTTCCTAAAGTTGGCTCTTCTTTTACTTGGTTTTTACTGCAAAAAGTGCCTAATGAAAAGCCATTTACGATTGAAAATAATTATATTTTAAAAGACTTACAGCTTGCGAAAATTCCAGTAAATCAAAATTTCATACCTCTTTATGTCTCTCAAATTGTTTATAACATTTTAGGTAAAACATTAAACAACAAGCCCTTACCGAAGTATAAAATTGAAACAACGAGCGACCTTCACAGAACGACAAAAGGGCATTTAATCAGCAATTATAGAAGCGAAGAATATTGCCACAAACTCATTCACACGCCGACGCAAACAGTTTGGAGCAAAGTCCCGCATAAATTTCAAGATGGATGGAAGGTTTTTATTTCACTCACAAATCAAACTTCTACCTTTATAGAAGCCTCTGGAATGACACAAAGTATAGCATTTATCAGGTGCGAAACGAAAGAGGAAGCATTGAAAATCAAAGAAGAGCTGGATAGCGAAGTGTATAAATTCTTAAACAACATCACAAGATACGGCAATTTTAATAACATAAGAATATTGCAGAATTTTCCTATCTTACAAAGCTTTTCACTCACCCCTGAGGAGATGGATTTTATAAAAAATTTTAACGAAAAATATTATGGCAAAAAAGAAAAACAGAAATATAGTGATAATCAAAAGCCTTGATGACTTGCAAAATGAAGTTTATTACAACGAATTTGAGTATAGGGAGCATTTTTCTCATCTTTGTAATTTGGTGCCGAATGTAGAACTTGAAAAGCTTGAAATAGAGGAAGTTGGCAATGAAAATATTAAGCAAACTGGCTTGGTTTATGTTTTTGTGATAGAAGGCAAAATCTTTAAAATAGGGCATACAATCACCTCAATAAAGGATAGAATTCAATCTTACAATTGCGGAAAAGTTGAGTATCGCATCAATGGAACAAACAGCACAACAAATTACTTCGTTTTGCAGAGCTTGTTAAAAATCGGCTTGCCTGTAAAAGTTTATGCCTTTTTTCCAGAACAGCCTAGATATAGCCTATTTGGAAGGGAATATCAAGATAGCTTCCCTACTTCAAAAAGGGCGGAAAATGTGATAATAGAAAGCTTCATCTCAAAGCACAACAAAAAACCTA
>CAZFPN010000151.1:0-1639 GCA_964521015.1 uncultured Rickettsiales bacterium
CATCAATCTAATTCTATTCTAGACAGTGAAACATTCATAAAGTTGAATTAAATCAGTTATGCTTAATCTATAACTATTTTAAATATTACAAACAAAAACAAAATAGTGACAAAAACGGTTCATTAAATGACCCGGTAATAAATTTTTTTGAAAATGAGAATATCGGGTTTATCATCAAAATAAATACCAAAAATTCTATCTTCTGAAGTGTTAAGCTCCATTGCAGAACGGAGTTGATTTTCAACAGCACTTGCAACAGATTTATTATCTTTTTTTGTTTCAAAAATCACTAAAACATTCTTTCTTATTTTAGCAAAGTTTTTTGAAGATTTTGCTTCTTCATAATCTGTAATCCAATCTTTATTTTTAAAAACAACAATGTCAGGATTTAAAGTTTGTCTTGTGTTTCCTTTTGGAAAGCCAAATTCAACACAAATGTATTCTTTATTATACATTCCAGAGCTTACAATTGCATAAACAAACCTTGCTCTTATATATTCTTCGCTAAAATTTCCTTGCTTATCCTTTGTATTTGCTTTAGAACAGAAACTTACAACATCTAAAGTTTCTTTATACCAATGACTATTTATAAATTCTAAATCTTTAAATTTTGTGTCAAATTCTTCAAAATATTGTTTTAACATAACATCCTCATCATTTTATTGTAATAATTGATATGATAATATATAAATTTATTTTTCAAGTGCAAAGTTTTTTAGAATGCCAGCCCTTTCATGTTTTGGTCTCGTGCCATAGCTTGCAATAATCGTGCCAACATATAGTGTATGCCCTATATTTTGATTAAGAGCGGAAATTAAGTCAGGTGAATTTGGTGAAATTAGAGCCTTTCTAACTATTGCATGCCTAAAGGGGTGAGGCTTATAATAAGGCAAATTATTTTCTTTAAAGCTTTTAGCAAAAATCCCCCTTATTGTAGAATTTGACTTGATAAACTTATTTTCCATAATAAAAATTGAATTTCCTTCAGTAGTAAAACTAGGGGTAATTTTTGGAAATAGTGGGTCTTTTTCTTTAAAATCCTTTTTATTATGAAAACTTGAATATTAAAGAATATAACAATCCTGAAATATGCAAATTCAATCCTTCAAGGTATAAAGGTTGTATTCATACAAGAACTCAGGAACAAAATATCTCAACATACAATATAATCAAAAAAACATCTTGAAAATAAGAAAATATTAAAATAGCTCTTATCATTAAATGAAATTTTTATGAATAGAGTATTTTTTGTATTTTTGTATATTGTTTTCTTTTGTAATATTAATTATATTTATGCAAACGAAACGGAAGATGACTTACTCGATTTAAGTTTTAAATATATTATGTCAATATTAGAACATTCTGAGAAGGTTGAAATCAAGATAAAAGAATATGAAAAAGAAAATAAAATCACTTCCAAAGGATTAAAAATTGGTAATCTATGTCAAATTTATAAGTATAATCTATCGGAAAAATATATATTTTATAATTTGGAAAATACTGATGCTTATGACTTTGTGAACGGACAAGAATTATCGGAACTTATATTGCAAAATAAAGATAATTTTGAAACGAATTTTCAAAAAGAAAATAAAATTATCAGAATTGCAAAAGAATATCTTTCCCATAAAGATCGGAT
>CAZFPN010000152.1:0-1606 GCA_964521015.1 uncultured Rickettsiales bacterium
CTGCCAAAATTGGAAGGCATTGATGTTGCGTATTTTGACCCTCCATATGCAGGTAGCCATTCTGATTATCAAGCTTTTTACCACTTACTTGAAACCTTCTCTCAAAATTGGGACGATAAGCAATTTATCAATGGCACAAAGCGTTATTTTCCTTCTAAATATAGTGGTTTTGACAAAGTGAAAGAGACGCTTAAGTCTTTTGAATTACTTTTTGAAAGGGCAAAAAATATACCTGTCTGGTTGATAAGCTATAATAATAGGTCTTTTCCTGACATTAAAACTTTCACAAATTTAATCAATTTGTTTAAAAAAGAGGTGATAGTTGAAGAAAAGACATATGAAGCTTCAAGGGGAGGTAAGGGTTCTGTTAAAGGAAGCAAGGAATATTTAATCATATGCAGATGAGATTTGAGGAATGTAAAAAGCTGTTTGATGGAGACAAAGTGGAGGAGCTGACGGCGAGTAAAAGTGGCTTATTGTGGCTTTTTATTAGGTCTATCAACAGGAAAGAATTGCTTGAAAATTTTTTTGCAAGTAATAAAATTGAACTGACTGAGACAAAGGTAAATAAGCAATTTGAAGAGCTTTATTATTTGCTTTTAAATGATGATGAAGGTATTGCTAAATTACGGCTTTTCATCAAGCAAAATGCTAAAATTTATTCTGCTTTTGAAGAATTGCAAATTTCCTCGGAGCTATATAAAATGAAATATTTTGCTTGGGGAGGGGATTATACAAATGCTCTAGATAAATTCTTAATTGATAGATATGTCAAGGTTCATTCTTCTTTTGAGGTGATAACAAATAAGCAAAAGGCAAGAAAATTTTTAGCCCTCAAACCTTTTTAGTTCAACAATTCTTTTAAGATTTACAGCGATATTACGGCTTTTTTCTTTGTATAAAGCTGAAATTTCTGGTATATATATTTCGTCTGCCGTTGCATGAAAAAGCCTTAACCATTCTTCAAAAAGTGCAGTATCAAAAGGGGGCAGGGCTAAATGTGCCTTAGGCGGATGACCCACAAATTCCCTTGTGCCAAGCATTCTATCTTTCCAAAATAGTGTTAATTTTTCTAAATGTTCTGGCCAATCGTCTATCGCATTATTGAAAATCTGCCCTAATTCATTATGTTTTCGCACTTTTGCATAAAATAATTTGACTAATTTTGCGATATTTTCAACTTTAATTTCGTTTTCAAGCATAACGGAAATGAATAATTTTTATTTAATATTAAAAGGCAAGGTTTAAAAAGTCAAGTGTTTTAGTAAAGTATTTGCAACTGTGAAAAGCATTTAAAATTAAGGAAAATTGGGCAGAAATTTTATCGGATTTGTCGGAAGTCAAATTCTTAAACCTTATTATCGTGCAAATATTAAAGCTAATTTATTAAAGCTAGCACTAGAAGATTTAATTAGAATTGCATCTTTTCGGCTAAAGCAGGGTTAGAATTTATGAAAATATCAAGAAATTTATGAAAATATCACGAAGTTTCAACCCTTGTTTTTATGCTTTTTTTGATATTCACGCATTTTCGCAAGGTAAGAAACAAGGAATATTAAAAGGCAAGGTTTAAAAAGTCAAGTGTTTTAGTAAAGTATTTGCAACT
>CAZFPN010000153.1:0-1600 GCA_964521015.1 uncultured Rickettsiales bacterium
ATGTCTGGTATAGTTTGTAAAAGCTGTCATCAATTTTTCATTATTTACTAAAGATATATATAAATCTTGCTCAATTAAATCTTTCAATGTTTTTAACTGAAATTTTTTCATAATTATTTAATATTATTTCAAACACAAGGCAATAAAAAGAAAAGTATCCTAATTTGCAAACCAAAAATAATACTCTATTAATAAAAACTTTTACTTAAAGAGGTAAATTTTTCCGCCATCAACTCACTTGCATTTTTTAAAGTATCGCTTGCAAAATGGGAGTATCCGCTTGTGGTTAAAGTGTTTGAATGCCCTATCAACTTTCCTGTTATTTCAAGGCTTACACCGCTATTTACAAGAGTGGAAGCAAAAAAGTGTCTTAAATCGTGAATTCTTAAATCCTTAAGCCCTGTGTGTTTTAATGCACCCGCCCAAAACCTTTTTATATCCCCTAGGGGCTTATTTGTTTTTTTGTTAAAGAAGAGGTAATCTTTTGTTGTAATCACATCACCCGCTTGCTCTTTTGCAATTTCATTTTTCATTTCAGTTAAAATTTCAAGTGCCTGCTTGTTTAAAGGAATGGTTGAAGGCTTCTTTTGTTTAGTAAAGCTTGCAGGCTTAAACCAAAACCCTCTTTCAAAATCAAATTGCTTCCATTCTGCTTTCAAAACTTCACTCTTCCTAGAGCCTGTTAAAATCAATAGCTTTACTGCCCTCGTATTCATTTTATTTTCAACTCTCCCTAAATATTCCAAAAGTTTTGTTGCCTCGGTATCCGTTAAAAACCGCTCCCTTCTTTCTTCCGCAAATTTCTTTATTTTGAATATGGGGCTTTCTTTTAAAATATCTTCTTTGATTGCATAATTAAACATAACAGAAAGAAGTTCTAAAGTGCGGTTTGCAGTGTGTGGCTTTGCTTTCAATGAAATATGCAAGCTTTCAACATCTTTGCGGGTGACTTTTGCAAGCTTTATTTTCCCAAAGGTCGGCAGAATGTAATTTTTAAGAAGTATGTTATACATTTTTAATGTACTTGGTTTTATGTGAGCTTTAGCATAAGAAATATATTTGCTTGCAAGCTCTTCAAAAATAGGGGCTTTTAATGTTTCCTCCTTTTGTGAAAGTGGGTCAATGCCCTTTATAACATCCCCTTTAAGCTTGATTGCCATTTCCCTTGCGGAAGTGGAAGAAAGAGCGGGGAAACTTCCTATTGTATACCTTCTTTCGCTTCCTTCGATTGTGTATCTTAAAACGAATGAAATTGCATTGTTTTTTGTAATTCTAACGCCAAAGCCTGTTAATTTTTCATCCCAGTATATAGACTGATTTTTGTCTTTTGGCGGTGTAAGTGTTTTGATAAATCTATCATTTATTTGATTTAAAGCCATTTTTTAAAAAATTCTGTGTCCGTCCTGTGTCCGCCTTTGAATAAAATATAAAGCATTTTTTGTCAATCTAAAAATATTTTTATCAATTATAAAACATCAAAAAAAGCTTGCAAAATAAAGATAAAATGAATATTAATAAATTGTTATCAAATTCTAAAAATCTTACGAGCAGTTGGCTGTTAACCAATTGGTCGCAAGTTCGATCCTTGCCCGGGGAGCCA
>CAZFPN010000154.1:0-1583 GCA_964521015.1 uncultured Rickettsiales bacterium
CGTTTTGCAGTGCCAACACACGGCGAACAATACCACATTTTTGAACACGCGAACTTCGCAAAAGAGCTTGGAGTTGAGCAATCTTACCGCATAAAAAACGGAGACGTCATGGCCTTTAGAAAAGAAGGAATTGTGAAAGTTGGTGCCGTTGAAAATGGCAAAATGTGTGTTGACGGCTTGCTTTTGAGGGATTCGGAAAGTGCTGTCCTGAAAGAGCGTGTCATTCTTGCAAATAGCGGAATTGTAATTGCGACAATCATCATTAACTCCGCTGGGAACTTGGTTTTCGCCCCTACTTTTGAAACACCGGGGTTTTTAGAAGAAGACGAAGACAAAGAAATTTTTAACGAATTTTTGACCCTCGCAAGAAAAGATATAAAAGCGATTTTGGAAGGCTTTGAAAAGAAAGATAAAGCGACTGAAGCCGATGTAAGGCACAAAATCACGAAGGCAATTTCCTCAATTGCATTGAAATTACAAGGAAAAGAACCATTCGTGAGCGTCCATTTTAGAATAATATGAAGCACCTTGAAAGTAGCCTCGGCTATTCCTTTCAAAACCCGCAACTTTTGGAAGAAGCCCTTACGCACCCCAGTGTTAAGCGGTTTTCCAAAACAAAATTTAGCTACCAAAGGTTGGAATTGCTGGGCGACAAGGCTTTAGGGCTTATCATCACCAAGAAATTGCTTGAAATTTACCCAAGCGAAGAAGAAGGCAACCTTTCTAAAATCCTAAATACAATCGTTGCAAAAGCCAATTTATGTGCCATCGCAAAAAAACTTGAACTCGGGAAATTTATCATCCTAACGCCAGAAATGGAAGAAGGGAGAGAAAGCGAAAACATCCTTGAAAATGTCCTTGAAGCCCTTTCTGGAGCCATTTTTTTGGACGGCGGTTTAAAAGAAGCCGAAAGCTTTGTAGAAAAATTTTTTGACCTCAAAATTTCACTGACACCAGAACAAGATAGCAAATCTTCCCTGCAAGAATGGTTTCAAAAAAAATACAAAAAAACGCCCGTCTATAATGCAAAAAAACAAGAGGATGGCAGTTTTGAAGTCGCCCTTGAATTACAGGGGAAAACCTTTTTTGGAAAAGGGAAATCCATCAAAAACGCCGAAAAAGAGTGTGCGAAAAATTGCCTCAATTTCATTAAAAAAAAAGCTTGATTTTTTCAAAAAAATGTTTCAAACTTTAAATAGGAAGTTTTTTTATTAAAATGGAAGTTGTAATTACAGGGTCCGGCTTTGATACGGGTGTTTCAATCAAAAATCATATGAAGGAAAAGCTAGATTTAGTCGCAAAAAAGCTAAAAGCTGGCAAACTTCACAAGATTCATGCGGTTTTGAACAAAGAAAATATCAATTTCCACTGCAAAATTGATGTAGTTGAAGAAATTGGGGGGAAGACAATTCTTCACGCCTCCAGCGAAGCAACCGAAGCTTACCCTTGCGTTGACCTTGCCATTAAAAAAATTGAAGAGCAAATTGTGAAATATAAAGATAAAATCATCACAGAACGCAACCACGAAGGGGCAATTGCCAAGGAAAAATCCCACCACCTGCCAGAAAACGAACTTATAGAAG
>CAZFPN010000155.1:0-1547 GCA_964521015.1 uncultured Rickettsiales bacterium
GGTTTATTCTGCGGTATCTTTCGGTTTAAATAGAAGAGATTATAGCGTTGATGTTTCAAATGAAAAGATAGATAATTTAGCGAGCAATAGCAATGAATTGGTGGACAAAGCATTCAGCAATAGATTGGATATAGAGAATTTAATCGACCCTACGGGGCTGGGCTCAAATACAGTTACTGGCCCTTCAACAAACTCACAAGGTCTATTATCACCAGTGCCACCGATTGAACCACCAGTGCCACCGATTGAACCACCAGTGCCACCAATACCGCCTTCGGTTAATTCAAAAACTGGACTAGATTTAGATGTAATATTATCGGAAAAAACTAATAAACCATATGTAAAAGATAAGCATAAACTTCATCCAAAAGAAAGCAAATCTCACCAATTGTAAATTAAGTAAGACTGCGGGGGAGTGTAGTTTTCCCCTTCACCAGATTTGAAATAAGAAAGAAAAATTTTATTTTTGACCCTCAAGTCAATATTCTTGACTTTTTTCTCAAAAATTTTGCCATTGTCAATCAAAAATTGCATTTTATTGATGGCTTCTTCAAGGTTTTCCTCGGGCAGGTTCACTAAAAGCTTTTTTTTGAAAACAACATCAAAACGAAAGCCGTAAAAAGAAATTATTTCGGTTGTGTGTTTAATTAAATCTGCCTTTTCAAGCTTGCTGTAAAGCTTCATTATGTCGCTTAAATCAAATTCTCCAATAATAAGAGGGGCTTTTAGCCTATAGTCATTAAATTTCAAAATTTCACCACCCTCTGTGATTGTGAAAACTTCTTTTGTTTTTTCGTCCCACAAACGCATAATAATTTTTTTTTCCTTCATATGAACGACCATTTTGTTTGGCAAGAAGCGTTTTATGGAAACAAATTCAATAATTGGCAATTTCATTAAAGATTGCTCAATTTTACTTTCGCTATTAATTCGCACTACATCATCTTCTAGAATTTCGTCTTTATAGATATAAGATAAAACCTCCTCTTTGGAAACAAGATTATTACCTGTGATTTCAATGATTTCAACCTTACCAAAAATGACATCATTTATTCGTTCGACAAAGGGGCGGTATTTATTTGGTAAAAATCGGTAAAGTGAATTGATGTTGTAAATTGAAAGCACAAGTAAGATTGCAAGCACAAGAACCAAAACCTTCATCCAAAGCCAAAGTTTAAACTTTTTCCCTTTTCTTATGCGTTTTTTGGTAAATTTTTTCATACAATTTTCGCTTTAAGTGTAGCCGTTTTTTCTTATGAATGTGTTGAGATTTTCATTATTTGAATGTTCCATCTCAAGGGGTGTGCCAGCCCATTCAACCTTACCATCAAGGAAGAAAACTATTCTGTCGGCAACGATTTTCGCACATTCTATATCGTGCATTATGGAAATTTTTGTTATCTTTTCTTTTTCGCCCACTTCCCTAATTAATTTACTTATTTTAAGATGATTCCTACAAATATGTTAAAAAAGCGTATTTGATTATCTCAAAAATTTCAGATTGTGATTGTGAGAAATAATCTTACAACAAAATAAATGCTTTCGAG
>CAZFPN010000156.1:0-1138 GCA_964521015.1 uncultured Rickettsiales bacterium
TTGGATACTTAGGTTGGTTGGCATTACCTTTGTTACATCAAAAAACAAAAAAAAGTGAATTATGCTTAACGAATTATGCTTAACGAGGTGCGAATTTCAAAAGTTATTTTTTGGTTTTATCTTGTGCTTGCGAATGTGTTGCTAATTTTTGCGGTTAAAAATGCACTGAAATCGCAATTTGAATGGGCTTTATTTACCTTAATTTTAGCAATTTTCCCACTTGTTTTCGCATTTTATACGAAGTCAAAAGTCTTGAAAATAAGCAATCTTGATGTCACTTATAAATCGTGGTTTATTTCAAAGGCGATAAAACAGGTTGAAAGCATTGATGTCGTTGGCTTTTCCATCTTCAATAAAGTTGAAATTGTTGGAAGGGGTGGCTCAAAAATCACACTTAAATATGTTGCAAACCTTAAAAAAGTTGCCGAATTGGCGGAAAAATTGGGTAGCACTCAATAATTTTATGATAAATTTATGATAGACAGCCACTGCCATTTAGATTATTATTCAAAAGAAGAAAGACCGCTGATAATTCAAAATGCCTTTCAAAACGGGGTGAAGATTTTGCAGACGATAGGCACGAAATTTTCAAAATCGCACGAAATTCTTGAAATTGCAAACGAAAGCGAATTTATTTTTGCCTCAATTGGAACACACCCTGAAAATGCACACGATGATTATGCGAAAGCGGAAGATTTGATTGCATTTTGCAAAAAATATGATAAAAAAATCACTGGAATTGGGGAAACGGGGCTTGATTATTACCATTCAACCGAGCATATTGAAGTGCAAAAAAAGTGCTTTGAGGAACACATTCGGGCTTCTCAAGAAACGGGAAAAGTCCTTATAGTTCACACTAGAAATGCGGACGATGACACTCTTTCAATGCTAACACGTGCGAAAAAGGAAAAGGACTTCAAAATTTTGATGCACTGCTTCACGGGCGGGTCTGATTTTGCGAAAAAACTGCTTGATATTGGGGCTTTTATCTCTTTTTCTGGCATTGTCACTTTCAAAAATGCGAAGGAAATTATGCAAAGTATGCTCTTAACTCCGCTTGACCGCCTTCTCTTGGAAACGGACGCCCCCTTCCTTGCCCCTACCCTATATTAAGCATATACTCACACCGGCTAAATCA
>CAZFPN010000156.1:1148-1529 GCA_964521015.1 uncultured Rickettsiales bacterium
GCCCCTACCCCAATGAGAGGCAAAAGAAATGAGCCAGCTTTCGTGAAGTTCACTTTTGAATTTGTGGCGAAAGCCCGCGGAATTTCGGTTGAAAATTTAGTGAAGTTGGTGGCGAAGAATTACGAAAATCTATTTTTAAATCTATAGAATTTAGGTCTATTTCATTTTTTCGTGTTAAATTTTTAAAATATTACTTGACAAACATTCCTTGACAAACAAAAAAATCATAAAGACTTCGCAGCTAATTGTTATAGACTAAAGTTTAAAAACAGGTTGGATGTTGCAAAAGCGATGGTTGAAGTTGTGGCACTTGGTGGAAATGGTTATGCTGTTGAAGTAAAAAATCCTGTAAATGTTAGATAAAAACTCTTGACAAATAAA
>CAZFPN010000157.1:0-1525 GCA_964521015.1 uncultured Rickettsiales bacterium
GCCAATGGTGCTTGATGCTTTGATTAAAATCAAAAATGAAATTGACCCAACCCTTTCTTTTAGAAGAAGTTGCAGGGAAGGAATTTGCGGTTCTTGTTCCATGAATATTGACGGAAAAAACACTCTCGCATGCATAAAACCAATTTGCGATGTGAAAGGAAAGGTGAAAATTTACCCACTGCCTCACTTGGAAGTCGTGAAAGACTTAATCCCCGATTTAGGCACATTTTATAAGCAATATGAATCAATTAAGCCTTGGCTTCAAACAAAAAGCGATGTTCTGCCAGAAAAAGAAAGGCTTCAATCAGAAGAAGATAGAGCAAAACTAGACGGTCTAACAGAATGTATTTTATGTGCCTGCTGTTCCACTTCTTGCCCAAGTTATTGGTGGAACGGAGACAAATACCTCGGTCCTGCCATACTTCTTCAAGCCCACAGGTGGATAGTAGACAGCCGTGATGAAACAAAGGCAGAAAGGCTGGAATCACTTGATGATGCCTTCAAACTTTATCGTTGCCACACAATTATGAACTGCGCAACGGCTTGCCCGAAAGGCTTAAACCCAGCGAAGGCAATCGCGCATATTAAAGACGAAATCGCTTCCTTGAAATGAAAATACCAAAGGCAAAAATATTGGAATTTTTAGCGGAAGACGGCAGGGACATCACCACCCTTGCAATTGAAGGTTTGCAAAGTAAGATATGCACTTTTGACTTCATTTCAAAGCATAAAGAACCCTTCGTTTTGTGTGGGGGGGAATTTTTATCGCAAATTTTACAGGCAATGGAAGCTAAAAACTTTGAAATTGAACTCTTAAAAAAAGACGGCGAAACCATTTTTCCAAAAGAAATTTTCTTGAAGGGCAGGGCGGTTGCAAGCGATTTTTTGGTTGCCGAAAGAACGTCCTTGAACTTAATGCAACAACTTTCCGCCGTTTCCACGAAGACGAAAAAAATGAAAATGGCTTTGGAAGGCAGTGAAATCCAAATTTTAGATACAAGAAAAACCGTCCCTTCCTTGCGATTTTTACAGAAATATGCTGTGAAGTGCGGGGGCGGGCAGAACCACAGATTTGGGCTTTACGACCTTGCGATGATAAAAGATAACCACATTAAGGCGGCAGGCGGGGTAAATCAGGCAATTTCAAGCCTTTTGAAGGCAAAACTTGGCACGAAAATTGAAGTTGAATGCGAGACAATTTCACAAGTGCGCGAGGCAATAAACCACCCAATTGACATCATCATGCTTGATAACATGGCGCCTTCGCAAATCGCAGAGGCAAGCAAAATTATTCGCACCACGGCAATCAAAATTGAAGTTTCGGGCGGTGTTTCCCTTGAAAACATCGGCACTTTCAAGACCCTTGATATAGACTTCATCTCTTCAGGTGCATTGACGCATTCGGTGGAAGCAGTTGATATTTCGGCAAATATTCGCATTTAATGAACGATATGAAGGCGGTATGAAAACGGTATTGGAAAACTTTTTAACGACTACGGAAAAGCGAATTGTCCTGAAAAACAGC
>CAZFPN010000158.1:0-1516 GCA_964521015.1 uncultured Rickettsiales bacterium
AATTAAAGCGGTATAAAGCCCTTTTTGAAGAATATTTTTCATAAATTACCCAAAAAAACCGACACCGAAAAGTGTTTTAAACACAAAATACAAAAACACAGTGGCAGGTGCGGAAAGGAAGTATCCATCAACTCTATCTAGCACTCCGCCATGCCCTGGAATGAGGTTGGAAGAATTTTTAATATTGAATTTTCTTTTCATTGCACTTTCGATTAAGTCTGAAATTTGGGCTAAAACACCGACTATAACTGACATTATAATGAATGCAAAAAGCGAAAGTTTTGAATTAAAAATATAATAACAACAAACTGAAAAGCAGGTTGCAAAAAACACTCCTCCGACAAGACCTTCCACGGTTTTTGAAGGGCTGATGTTTGGAGCAAGTCTGTGTTTCCCGACTAATTTGCCTGTAAAATAGGCGAAGGAATCAACAAATGCAACAAGAATAAAAAACCAAAATGTCACAATTGTGCCGTTTGGGATGTGTTCTCGCATTATGTAAAGGGAAATTATCGGCAATGCAATAGCAAAAACACCCTTATTTATTATGCTACGTTTTTTGCTTTCCTCAATTTCTTCTGTGCCTAAAATTAAGAAAAGTTCCGCACAACAAAAAAGTGCAAGAAAGACTAATGTCATCGTATAAAAAAAGCCCCCTAAAGAGACAATAAAAACGGCGGAAGAAAAAAGTATAACCCCCGAAATTATGCGAAGCTTGAGCTCCTCTCCGATTTTCATATTCATAAACGAACAAAAAATAATCAAAGGTTAAAGCCTAAAAAATTATTTGTCAAGCCTTTTAATTAAATTTTTAAAATAACTTGGCAAATCTGCCCTAATTTCAGTATTATTGTATTCAATTTTGAAAGCATGAAGAAGCATTTTTGGCTTGATTTCTTGAGATAAAACCGAAGCTACATCGCCGTATCTTGCATCCCCCACGATTTTACAGCCAAGCGAAGCAAGGTGAACGCGAATTTGGTGCATTCTGCCCGTTTCAATTTCAATTTCAATTAGTGCAAAACCTTCAACTTCTTGCAAGACCTTATAATGACTGATGCTTTCAAGTCCCTCACTTGCGATTTTCATGTGCATTTCTTCTTTTGCTAAATTTTCTTTTATGGACCCAATTTTTACATCAGGAATGCCGTTTGTAAGGGCTAAATATTGCTTTTTAATTGCCTTTTCTCTGAAGTCTTTTGTGATTTGAGAAGCCGAATAACGATTTTTTGCGATAATCAAAACCCCGCTTGTTTCTTTGTCTAACCTGTGAACTAGCCTGTATTCTGGGTTAATTTTGACAAGAAAATCGTCCACAGAAAGCTTAACCCCACTTCCCCCTTGAGTTGCAAGCCCTGAAGGCTTATTTATTGCGAAAAAATCGTCGTTTTCAAATATTATACTTTCCTTAAATTCCTGCATCATTTTTTCGGAGACAAAATTTTCCCCTTTTTTCGCTTGTTTGGGGGTCAATACAAGTGAATTTGGTAGTGTGAGAATGTCTCCCTCTATAAGC